>JACDEC010000020.1 GCA_013816645.1 Planctomycetota bacterium | reverse complement strand
CGTTTCTCCACGCTTCGTGGAGAAACGAGCGGCGAACCGGGGAGTCAAGCGAAGCGCGACAGGAGCAGTCCTGAACCGGCGTCCGGTTCGTTGGCAGCCCTGGTCTAGCCTGCGACGTCGGTGGCTCTCGTGCTCGCTGCGCTGCGCCGACCCGATGGACGCGGTTGGTGTGCGACCGTGTTCTGGACAGCCATCCCTGGAGCAGTGACGACCGGCGGCGTCAGCGCGTTGACGCGTTGGCCAGCGGTGCGCTTGCGGTAGCTCTCGCAGCCGAACTCGAGGATGGTGGCGTGATGGACGAGGCGGTCGATGGCGGCGACGGTCATGATCTGGTCGGTGAAGATCGATGCCCAGTCGGCGAAGGGCCGATCGCAGGTGATGATGAGGCTGCGGTGCTCATAGCGCTCGGCGATGAGTTCGAAGAGGATGCTGGTCTCGGACTGGTCCTTCCGCACATAGCCGAGATCGTCGAGGATCAGGCAGTCGATGCGGTCGAGTTTGGCCAGGAGCGCGGGCAGGGCGAGATCGCGCCGCGCCGCCTGGAGGCGTTGGACGAGGTCGGTGGTGCGGACGAACAGGACGCTGTGCCCGGCTTCGATCAGAGCGTAGCCGATGGCGGCGGCGATGTGGCTCTTGCCGGTGCCGCTGCCGCCGAAGAGCAGGCAGTTGCCGGCGGCGCGGATCCAGTCGCCGGCGCCGAGCGCTTCGACGCGCGCTCGCGACAGGCCGGGGACCAGGCCGAACTCGAAGCTGTCGAGACGCTTGCCGGGCGGCAGCTTGGCGGCCATCAGGCGGGACGCGAGTCGGCGGTTGGTACGCTCGGTGAGTTCCAGTTCGCACAGGGCGCCCAGGAAGCGTTCGTGCGACCAGGCGTGCTCGGTGGCGTCGCTTGCCAGTTCGTGCCAGGAACGGGCCATGGACGGCAACCGCAGGGCCTTGAGCGCCTGGGCGGTGGTATGGGTGGTCGATGGTGCGGGGGCGGCGGTCATGCGGTGGCTACCTGGGGTGGATGAGGCTTGGGCAGACAGCGCAGCGCGTCGTACCCGGCCGGGTCGGCGGTACGGAAGTGCAGCACGGGCAGGGCGCCCGGTACCGGTGCGGCGAACTCGGCGCGCAGCGCCTCGGCGTCCGGCATCTCGTCGCTGTCCAGCAGTGTCGCCAGGCGGGCGCCCAGGGCGGCTTCGCAGGCATGCCGGTGAGCCAGATGCAGCAGGCGGACATAGGTGCGGCAGGCGGCGTGCTCGCCCAGCGACCCGCGCAGGCGTTCCCAGGTGCGGGCGTAGGTCCGGTTGGGGTGCAGGTCATCGCGGTACACCAAGCGCGCGAAGGCGCCCGGCTTGCGGATCAGGGCCTCGATGCAGAGCCGGTAGTGCACCAGCCGGGTGCGCAGCGGGTCATGCAGGCGCTGACTGCTGTGGACGCGCTCCCGCCCAGCAAAGAACTCCAGACGGTCGTCATAGATCCGCACCACCAGCCGATGGCCCATCAACCGCGACGGGACCATGTACGAGATGCCCAGGACGGTGATCAGGCTGAAGCGCGAGACGGTCCCCAGCGCTTCCGTCCAGGTCACGCCGGGGAACCGCGGCAACGGTGAGAGCGCTGCGCGCTCGACCGCCAGCGCCTCGGCCCGCGGCGCATTGGCAGCCGCCACGATGCCGGCCACGAATGCCCGGTAGTCATCCAGGGTCGCGAAATCACGATCGCCACGCAGGCGCAGCGCCTGGTCGATGCGGACCTTCAGATGCCCGTTCGGCGACTCTACGGCGCCGTTCTCGTGCGCCACGCCGAGCGTGTTGCGCGTCGGGGAGCAGCCGTAGTGCTGGCACAGCGCCTCGAAGCGGACGGTCAGGTCCTCCTGCTGACGCAGGTTCTTGTACGCCGCCGACAGGCTGTCCGTGCGCAGCGTCTGCGGCACTCCGCCCAGCGCCTCCAGCGCCATGCGCAGCGTCTCGGCCAGCGCCGGGTAGCTCTCGCCGCCCAGGATCACCTGGGCGTACTGCCAGCCGCTGTGCGGGCAGCAGACGTGCCCCAGCCGGTGCGGTAGGGCGATGCCGGCGATCGTCACCCCCAACTCGTGGCACACCGTGAAATCCAGCAGCGCCTGCCAACCGGGCGGGTGATCCTGCGGGAACATCACCGGACGCGATGGGCCCTCGGTGGCGCGCCACTGCCGCACACGCCGTTCCAGCGTGCGCACCTGGCCGTCGGCGAACCGACCCGGATGCAGTCTCTGCAGCTCGCACAGCAGCGTGACGGCCTTGAGCTGCGCGTCACGGCGCAGCAGCGGCACGATCGACGACGACCAGACATCCGCGAACGGATCGACTCGCGTGCGATAGCTCCGTGGTTCACGGGCGGCTCGACCGGCATGGTCGAGCCAGCGACCGGTGCGCTCGCAGATGTCCGCAGAATCAGCGGCTTGGACTTGGGTACGTCCGGCTTGGCGTGCGTGCATATAGCGCGCGACCTGCCGGTTGGTGATGTGTCTGCCGGGCATCGGAAACCCCCGGAGCGACTACGCTTGTGGGGGTGCTCCCGGCAATGGCACGACCGGCAATCCTAATTGTCGCAACCGGCAATCCTAATTGTCGCCAGACACGCTGGAGCGCGTGTCGACCGATCTCGACTTCAGCTGCATTGGCCTCGAGCTGGAGCGGCCGACCGATGCCGACCATATCGCGTTCGCCACCGACATCGGCACACGTGCCACAGCTATCCTTCGCGGTGCCTACCAAGACGCTGCCGATGTCGCGGTGCGCTTCGTCGGTGCTCCTGAACCCCACGAGGATGGGGAAAACCCTGACACAGCGGTCTACCGCATCCAGGTGGAGGCGCAGCTCCGGGGGAAGCACATCGAAGCAAAGAGTCGCTTCTACAAGATAGACGTCACCACTGATGAAGACGTGGACGAGTCGCAGGTCGAGGACCTGATCGTCACGACGTTCGGGATCAACATCGACGTGCGCGCGTACACAGCCGTGCAGTCCATCTCCGAAAAACTACGAGCGCTGTTGCAGAAGCGTCGGCATTTCGAGAGGAATCAGAATGCGGGCAACTGGGTGCCCCGGCACCTCTTCGATCTCGTGCCGCTGCGACGACTCGCGAAGAAGGATCATCTCGCCCTGCTGCCCGAGCTCTTCCGGCGGAAGTGCGCGGCCCGGCAGCTGGCCGTTGATCCCATGACTCGGGCCTGGCTCCTGGATCCGCGGCTGCTGGCGAAGGCGCGGGAGCAGCATGCGCGTCTGGCAGACCGCGCCTGGCAGGTACTCGAGGAGTTCGTCGAACTCCTCGGGCTCCCGTAATCGGTCCGCACGCGCGCAGTAAGCGTCCTAGAATTCCCATTATCAGACGCTTGCGCTAGTGGAGTGCGACACTTAGGACAGGCCATGCCGATGCATCCTCCGGCGCCGCCGCTCGTCCACGTCCGAACCCATGGCGGTCACCGCCAGGTCACGGTCTCTTGGAATCGCGCGCCCTGGCTCCTCGAGGCGAAGCTGCTCGCCGACAGCGTCGCGCTCGTCTTGCCGGCCACCCGCACCCAGGAACTCGGGGAGGACGAGCAGAGCAGCGAACCGCGCGTAACGAACCTGGAGGTCTCAACGACGATCGCCGAAGGCGTCTATGCCACGTGCGCGCGCTCCCTCGGGCTCGTGAACCCATTCCCCGGACACGTCGACGTCAGCGATGTGCCGGCATCCGCCGAGCATGCGGCGCACATCAGCACGACGTGCCGGCCGATCCCTGATCTGCTGCCGAGCGGCGCGCTCCGGCCGGTCGTGATCATGTACCGCCGACCCGACGAGGTCGACCTCATCATCTGCTTCACCAGGTACAGCTTCGCTCCATCCGTCGTGGAGGCGTTGTACCTGGCGCTCGGCAGGTGCTTCGCCACGGCGACGGAGGCGTGATGACGACCGCGGTCTCCAAGCTCGAGTTCACTGCATTGGATGCGGAAGCCGTTGGGCGCCTGATGGCCGACTTCCGCGCTGCTCGCAGCCCGCACACGCTGCGCGCGTACGAAGCCGACCTTGCCGCCTTCGCGACGCATGCGGGTGCTTCTACAGTGGGAGACGCGGTGCGGGAACTGCTCAGTGCTGGCCCCGGGGCGGCGAACAGCGCCGTCCTCCGCTATAAGGATCGGCTTCTCACCGACGAACTCGCTCCCGCCACCATCAACCGCCGCCTCGCTGCGCTGCGCAGCGTCGTGCGCGTCGCCAGGCTCGTTGGCCTCATCACCTGGTCGATCGAGATCCCTGGCCTGAGGACGACGCCGTATCGCGACACCCGAGGACCTGGTCGTGCTGGTTTCCAGCGCCTGGTGCAGCTGGCTGCCGACCAGGCCGAACCGAAGCGATCGCGCGACCTCGCCATCCTCTGGCTCCTCTACGGCCGCGCCCTGCGCCGCGAGGAGATCGCGTCGCTCGATCTTGAGCATCTCGACATGGTCGGCGCCCGGGTGCGGGTCATGGGGAAGCACCGTCGCGAGCGCGAATGGCTGACGGTGCCGCCGGCGACGATCCGGTCGCTTGCGGAGTGGTTGGCTGTGCGCGGAGACAGCCAGGGCCCCCTCTTCCATCGCGTCGATCGCGCGGCCGCCATGGCAGGCGATCGTGGACGGCTGACGGCAAAAAGCATCGAGCGGCTGGTCAGTGATCTTGGTAAACGCCTTGGCCTCCGCGTCCGGCCGCACGGGCTGCGCCATGCCGCTATCACCGAGGTCCTCGATGTCACTCGCGGTGACTTTAGGACCACGCAACGGTTCGGCCGCCTGCAGTCGGCCAACGTCTTGCGCTTCTATGACGACAATCGGGAGGACCTCGGGGGCGAGGCATCTCGCCTGATCGCACCGTGACGGGCTTAACCCCCTCTTCGGATGACGAAGCCCCAGGAGGAGATGATCGGCTGTTTCTTTGGCGCGCCTCATACCCCAGCGGTTGCTCGCGATGGACGGTTTGTACGCTAGAAAGTGAGGTCGCCGATGCCGAAAAGGAAGCCAGTGCCGCCCGCGCCGAAGCGGGCCTACAAGTACCGCTTCAGCGACCTCGTGAAGGGGTCGCTAAGACCAGGTGATCTGCCTGCCGGTGTACCGCCGCTGCCAAGCGAGCTGATGCCTTAGAGGCGGCTCCCTCATCAGGGTCAGGTCACGCTAGCGCTGCGCTATATGGTCTCCGACGGCAGTCACTACACCCTTCATCCACGTATAGAAATTACCGTCATCCTTTCGCTTCCTGATCTTGAGGTTCGCATCTGGCTGTGGCTGTGGTTCAGCCTGTGGCCCAAGGCAGAGGAGCGTCTTTTTCTGGAGCGCAAGAGACGCGCTTAATTGGGCGGGCAGCGCATCGCGAGCCGGATCTACGCAGGTGATCGATGCTGCGTCATTGCCGAATTCGAACGCGGGCTCCAGCTTTCTCGGGCGTATGCACACCAGATGGTACGGCCCCGACAGGCCACGGGTGGCACGCAACCTATCCCGCAGGACCGCTCCGGGAGCAGCCTCTTCCGAGCCGCCGCTGATCGTGAGGACTCCGAACCCTTGATCCGAAAAGACCTGCACGGGTGCCGTCAGTGCTTCAGGGCCGATGCCGAAGCGGTTGTCGATCCATATGATCGTGCCGCGCTGCCCTGTTCCTGATGACGGCATGGAGATCGTCGTGATACCGGCAGCGGTGTCCTCTCTAATGGTTGGCTTTTGGGTCAATTCCACCCACGCAGGCAAGCACGCCTTCTTGATCGGCATGCGCCGACCATCCACCACATCCCACCGCGCCATCGGAGGCAAGGCGCCTCCCGATTGTGATCGGAGATCCGCGAGCGAAACAAGCCACGCAAGGCCGAAACGCTGGGCCTTCTCGCTGACGGTATGCGCCCACCCATAGTCCTCGCTCCAATTCATCCAGTTAGGTGCGAAGGCATAGGAAATCGGAAGGGCACCCTGGGCCTCCATGGCCGATGCGAGGGCAGTATTCTGCTCAACACGATCACGGGTGGTATGAAGGATGACAGTCGGACCGAGGTAAGGGCTATCGATTTCGAAGGTTCGGCCAGAGCACGCGATCAGTCCCTCCACCCGACCGGGTGAAATCGACGCGAACAATTGGGCGGCAGACCCGCCGGCCGATTCCCCCCAGACGAAGATCTTCTGGACCGGTGGCGCTCCAACCATCGCCGTGACCGATGTCAATGCGGCTGTCCAAGCATCGGCGGATCCACTGGCCGGGTAGATGTAGTACCTCAGGTTGTCATCTGGCGACGCTTGGTCGTGGTTCAGGAAATTCAGCGTAAAGACGGTGAATCCGTGGTGCCGCGCAAAGTGCCATCCCTCGTCCCCTGATCGCAGCCACTGTCGGCCCGGCCACGGGAACAGCGCGACGATGTCTGTTGCGGCCAAAATCGGCGCGCCGTTCGGTGACTTCAACGGCACCAGGAAGTCGCACCGCATCTGAGGGTGCCCGAAGACGTGCGACGAAAAAGTAAAGGTGCCAGCAAAGATCGGGTATCCGTCTGCATTGTATTGGTGCTTGGCGGTTGAACGGGCCGGTTCCTGGAGTCTGAACTTGTCGGCTTCGACCTCCACGAATCGAGGGTCTGCGACGAGCTCAACCGACGGGAGTGCACAGGCCATGCAGGCCAAGAAAAGAAGCCGCGCCTTCATCTGTTTTCCCTTCTCGATGTGTCGATCGTTTCCACGAGAGACCTCCATTCCGAGGATTTTGCCGGATAGACCGTCAGGGACGACAACGGGTCGTCTTCCGACAGGGACTCCTTCAATTCCGTCAAATCGGGGACGAAAGGGGCGTTGGCAGTCACGACGAGGGAGATCCTGGCGCCTACGTTGCCCCGGTGGCTTGGGGTTCCATGGGGGTTGACGAGATAGAGCGGATCGTCGTGCCGGTTCAACCGGGCGGCGGACCACCTGTCAGCTGCCTCTTGATGCCAAGCCGAGACGTAGTTCCAGAGCGATGGCCTGACGACTTCTCCGGGGGCGCAGCAGATCACCGCATATCGGTCCGGCACCACGTCGCGTATCGCCGAGTGACGGAAGCGCCGCACGGCACCCGGGTCTTCCAGTTGGCAAAGGATGGTCGGCGCCTCGCGGCGGCCGCGTGGAAAAGCGCGAACGTGTTGGTTGTCGACCAGCTCCGTGGCCAACGGAAATTCGCCAGAAACCTGCTTTGCCTTGAGGGCAAGGAGCCCGATGGCCAATGAGGCGATGGCCAATGCGATGGTCAGGTGCCGAAGCCGGATTCGCGTCCATACCGAAAGCGCGAGCAGGACAACGATCAGCACGAAGCAGAGAAGGGTCGGCAGGTACCAGAGGTGGGCCTGGAATAGCCCAGCCACCAGATGAACGCAGGCCAGCGCGAGGAGCGATGCCGACCACCATGATCGCTCGCTGGAGATGGCAGAGGATGCAAGCAGTCCGATGAGCGTCACCACGGCGAAGAAGGCCGGATATCCGAACCTGACGAGAATGGTCAAGCCATCACTCAGACTCGTCTGGAACCGCTTGGAATAGCCATCTGGCAGGTACCAATCCTCGAGGAGCGATGACGCTCGCCCCCCGATTCCGGTCCAAGGATAGTCGACGCTCGCGGCCAGCGTGCTGCGCCAGAGCGCCACACGATCCCCCTGAGCAAGGTCCTTGGCCGCGGCTGGCAGTCGGTCTCTGGATTGGGGCAGAACGAGAAAAGCGACGATCACCAGGATCAACGCAGGCAGCACCGTCAGCCATGATTTCTTGTCGGAAAAAAGCAGCACCAGCAATCCAGACACGCAAGCCGCACATCCGGCGCGTGATCCCGACATGGCGATAAGGAGAGCCAGGCTGGCCTGAATCGACAGAAGAAGACACCACCCCGTGGTGCGTAGAGCGCCGCGTGGTCGTCGTGACAGGGCCACCATTACCGCAGCGGCGGACACGAGCCCAACGGCGATAAGAAGCGCAGCTTGGTTCGGGGTTTCGAAGAAGCCGCTCCAACGCTGGGTCACCGCGCACCCTTTGTTGGCTCGATCTGTGCCACCGTGCCGCCCAAGACGTGGAGGCGCAAAGGGACCTCGACGCCAGCGAACTGCTCGGTGAGCGGGCGTGCACGAATCGGATCGACCCGTATGCCCGATGAGAGTTCTTGGATGTCACCGCGCGCGAGGTCGAGGACGAAGACCGGAGTACCGTCGCCGTCGCGGACCGAGCGCTCCGCGGATCGCACTGCCGCACCGCACCTTCGACATGCGGAGTCGACGACCAGGAGCAGCGAAGCGCCTGGGAACGGGAAGGCGAGTTGAGTGCCTACGGTTATCGACGGTTGAGCAGGGCGTTCATCGAGGGCACGACGAAGTCTGCCATCATGACCCAGCCACACGCCTGCAGCGGCCAGCCCAGACGCCACCAGCAGGATCAGCGTCGTCTTCATTTCGCGCCTTCCGCTCATGGCCAGGAGCCAACTGACCGCCAAATCAAATGCGGCCGTCGCCAAGGGCGGGACCTCAATGAGGAAGCACCCGCAATCGGTCTCGCCGCGCAGGTGCTGGCCGATGTTGAACGCGGACAGCAGCAGGAAAGCGCCTGCGCAGGCCATTCGCCAAGCTGGCCCCCGGTGAGCGAGAGCGACGCTGAGGCCAACGAGCAGTAGGAATGCCGCCTTGACGCCGGTGGCCACCTCCCATGGACCCGCTGTCGCTACCCGCGCCAAGGCCAATGCGATAGCCGCTCCGGCGGCGGCCTGTGCAGCCGGCAGCAGACGGAGCGCAGGAGCTCGCGGTACCTGCGACTCCGTGGTCACTCCTTCGGCGTCGGTGCGGCCGTGTCGTCGTCGATCCGATCGGCGATCGTCATGTCGGGGACGAAGAGGTCGGGGTCGATGGCTTCGTTCACCTTGAGCTTGGTGACCCTGATGAGGCAGAACGTGACCTTGCCCTCCGAGTCCTGCCACTCGATCTCCTTCGGATAGGGCAGCACGGTCGAGCCTGCTCGCACCTCACCGCTCGCGCTGATCCGATACACTGCCAGCTTGGCAGGTGTACGCACGAACTCCCCCTTCTCATCCATGGTGATCCGATCGCCCCACGCGTCGATGCTGGTGGGCATGGCTGCGTCAGCTGTCAGGTAACGGAAAACATACCGGGAGTGGTTGGCCGGATTGTTCTTTTCCGATATCGTGACCGCGCCATCAGGTCCCTTTTCGACCGACATGCGCTGCTCGAGCATGGTTCGGTATGACGACGAGGTGAGATTCGCGAGCAACGGCTGGAGCTCGCCATCGCGAAACAGCTTTCCGGCGAAAAACGCCCTTAGCGCCAAGGGATTGCTGAAGGTCGTGGCGATCTCTTCTGACCGAACGCTCACGGTCATGGCCTTGGTCAAGGCATCGTAGAAGTAGGACCTCTCCGGGGTCGTGATCCACAGCTCCTTCCGATCCAGTCTCGGCTTGCCCTTCTCCATCACCTCGCCGACGACCTCGATGCGCGTGCTTTCGCGCGTCATCCATTCCTTGATCGTAATACGGCGCTCAATTTCGGTCGGCTTGTCTGGAAGACGGTACTCGATCGCGTAGTCGCCGCGCAGCGAGGTGACCGCATTGGTCAGGGCGTCGAACTGCGCATCAGCCACGAATGCCGTTGCGGACACCGCCGTCTCGGCCGCGATGACAGGCAGGGAGGCGAACGTCGCGAAGAGCGAGATAGCTCCGATGGCCATCCCGGCGCGAGATGCCGGCCGGCGCATCAGCGTTCGCCCTCATTGCACGAATCGCCGCGCTGGTAGTAGCCGCACGGACGATCGCTGAGATTGGGGTCATCGCTCCGGGCGGTGCCGCAGCGATCTGGCTTCAGGTGGAAGCCGCGGGGACGCGGCACATTGGGCACCCTCCGATCGTAGCCCTTCGGGCGGCCTCGACAGTCGGTGAAGTACTCGATGCTGCTCGGTTCGCGCGGGAAGACCTGGCCGATCTTCGGGCATTTCACGAAGCCTTTCGGGTCCGGGCAGCCGAAGTCCACGCCCGACGCGGAACTCAGGCACTGGGTAAGGAGGGTAATGGCGATCAGCGTGCGTAGCATAGCGGTTCTCCAGAGGCGACTGGTCAGTCTACATCATTCAGGAATGGAAAAGAAGACAGGGAATAGGTACTGGACAGCTTTGCCTTCGTCAGTTCCTTCGACGAGGTACACCGCGCATCCCTTGTCGCAGTACTTGGGCATCGCAGTGGGCGTGGCCGCCAGCCGCACTTCGAGGCCGGTTCCTTCTGCGGTGACTTGGAATGGATCAGCCGCATCGCGGGACTCCAAGCCGTTGAAGACAAAGGTGGTTCGTTGATGCGTGACGACCGTGGGCGTGAAGCCAACCACCCCAGCTCGGCGAGCGGTTTGCCGCTGATCATCCGTGCTTCCATCATCGCCTGACATCGGGCCCCAATAGAGCTGCGGGGGAGATAGGGCGTACCGCGGGTGGGAGAAATGGCCGGCCATGCGGTATCGGACCGTATCCTCCAAATCGCTTCCGTCCTTTCTGAATCCGAGGGTGAAGTCGTCGCTGAAGACACCCAGCGGCCGGGCGGCAAGCCGCTCTGGCGCCACCCCGGTGAAGGTGATTTCGTAGGCGCCGGGCTCCGCTTTCTCAATCGCGATCGACGCGAACGTATCATTGGTCTTAACAAAGACCTCGTCCCACGCGCGGAACGTGGTCTTCCGGAAGGCCACCGGCGGGATCGCGGCTGCGTCCAGCGTCTCCACGGTGAACTTCCCGAGCGCAATCACCCGGGCGCCCTCATCGATATCGATGAGATCGGTGACCGAGACCGTCGCATTGATGGTGATGACACCGGCCGGCATATCAGCGGCGGACAAGGGTATGGTGACGCGCAGCGTCTCCGTGCCGTGCGCTGGTCCGACGTACCAGCGCGCCGACACGGTCGTCTCCTCCTTCGGCGCAAGGCGCCGCGTCGATAACGAGATTGCTGATAGGCAGGGGCACGATGATTTAAGATCACCCAAGACCAGGACGCGATCGGTCTCATTCACCACGAGCCAGGAGACAGGGAAGGTTTCGTTGGCACGCACCAGGCCGAAGTCGACGTCCGTCTCCACCGGCTCGGCAGCCGGATCTCCGGTGATCTCAATCCGTGGTAGCTGTTCAGCTGCTCCCGCGATCGCGACCAGGGACGACAGTGCCGCCAGCATGAGCGAGGAAATCAGCCTGTTGGGCATGTAGGATCGTCCTTGGGATGCGGGAGAGCACCGTGTCCTACCGGACTGAGGATGGTCGGACCGCAAACTTACCGCCCCTACGTTGGTGACAAGGACGAAGGCTTCGGCTTCAAGCCAATGCCGATCGCGAACAGTGTCGTTGACCGTCTATTCTTCGTTCAGTGACAGATCCACTTGGTCGAGCGCATGGAGGATGCGTCGCACGCGTTCTCGCCGCGAGCCCTGGGCGACTGCGCGGAAGGCAGCCGCGGCACGCTGTAGCGAGTGCTCGGCGCGCTCGAGTGCATCGATTTCTGAACGCGTGGCAGGGGCCGCGTCATTAGCGAGGTAGCGGCGGATGGTGCGCAGGCTGTGTCCGGTGGCGACGGCGAGCGTCGGCGCGAGCGCAGCCTCGCCCGCCTTGGGGCGGCCGACGGTGAAGTGATAGCCCCCCTGCCGCAGCTGCTCCGCGAGCGCGAGCACCTGGTCCTTGGTGAAGCCCTTGCGCTTCTCGTTCTCCTCGAGCTCGGCGGCGCGCGCGCTGCTCGGATCCGCGTGGGCATCGAGATCGGAGAGGATCCGCACTGGGATCTCGCCGTTGGGGAAACGGTGAGCGAAGGCGTCGGGTGCGTTCGCGGCGAGATGCTGGATAGCGGCGAGGCGATGACCGCCGCAGACGAGGCGATTCTTCCGGTCGACGGCGATCGGCTGCAGCAGGCCGACGGTGATGATCGACTCGGCGACGACGATCACGTGCTCGGCATCGAGCGGGCGCGCGTCGCCGTGCGGGCGCGGCTGGATGGATGCCAGCGGCAACGTCGAGCTCTCGCCCCCTCCGCGCTCGCGGTCCTTCGCATCGCGCAGTGCCTCGTCCTTGCGATGCAGGCCTTCGACGGCCGCGGTCAGGCGCGGCTTCGCCGCGGCCCACGGGTCATGCTTCGCCATTGATCCACCTCACGATCGCTTGGAGGTCCTGGGCGCCGCGGCTGTTCGGCGCGCTGCGCATGATCGGGACGCCGGCGGCGGTCGCCTGCGCGACATCCACGTCCTGTCGGACGGTCAGGCGCGGCAGCGTGCCCCAGGTCTCCTGCAGGTGCGCGTCGAGGCCGCGGTCCATCGAGCGACGCGTATCGACCTTCGAGAGCACGAGCGCGGTGCGCGCGGGCGTACGATGGCCTTTGCGCCGATCGGCTTCGAGATCTTCGATGACGCGACCGGCCCCCTTCACCGCGAGCGGATGCGCGTCGGTGACGATGAGCGCCACCTGCGCGGCGCGGATCGCGAGGCGCTCGAGGTGCTCGTCGCCGGGCGGGCAATCGCAGACGATGACATCAGCGGCCGTCTCGGTCGCCACGGCATGCAGATCGTGCGGATCGAGGCGCTGCACGGTGCGGTCGACGAGCTCTGGGCCCCCTGCCAGGACCATCAGGTTGTCGGCCGCGACCTGGAATTCCGGCGTCGCGCCGGTGAGCCATGCTGCGGTGCCAGCCAAGGTCGGATCGACGCCGAGGACATACGCGGCGTTGCTCTGCGGGTCGAGGTCCACGACGAGCACACGGCGACCGGCCGCGGCGAGCACCGAGGCGAGGCCACACGCGACGGTGGTCTTGCCCACGCCGCCCTTCCGGGCGGCGACGGCGATGACGCAGGGACCAGCGCCGGGGCTCATGCGGGTTCTCCGGGAATGGTGCCATTGGCACCATTCGGAGTTGGCATCAGCGGAATGGTGCCATTGGCACCATTGGCCGGAGCGCGGGAGGTATTGGTGCCAGTGGCACGATTACCCCAGATCGGCAAGTCGGGTCGTTCCAGGCGCAGCCAATCCCATGCGGCCTGCGGTGGCCGATCGTACTGAGCCGGGAAACGCTCGCGCAGGAAGGTGGCGAGCAGCGCCCCCGGCCGCTGGACGCTCCCGGTGCGGTAGCCGTGGAAGACCTCGGCGATCGCGTGCAGCAGCTGCTCGTGGGACCAGCCCTTGGCGACGGCCTTCTGGAAGACGGTCTTGTTGCAGCGGACATCGCGGTTGAGCAGGGCGATCGACAGGCGGACCGGGTCCGTGATGGGCTGGGCGGCCGCAGGCGCGGCCGGCACGGGCGCCGGCTGAGATTCGGTCTCGTTGACGGAGGGGAGGAGCGTCGGCGCGGCGCCCTGGCCCCAGATGTCCGAGGTGCAGAGCCTGGTCTGGCGGAACTGATCGGACAGGCGCGGGATGCCCTGGCTGACGAACCGGCCGGTGAGGTGGGTCGGGAGTCCGTCGCTGGCGACGATCACTCCGGCTTCACGCAGGATCCCCATCGAGCGAACGAGCGCGCTTTTGGGGTTGGCGTGGTCGGCGTAGCGCAGCGACTTGCCGTCCGGCTTGCGGGGTGCGAAGCGCTGAACGATCGCGTCCTTGAGGACGGAAAAGTCGCCGTCGGTGGTCCGGCAGGCGGTGAGGTAGGCGTAGATCACCCGGGCGAGGCCGAAGCGGCGATGGTTGCGGGTGAGGTGGGCGTAGGCGTCGAGGTCGACCTCCTGCCAGCGGCCCGAGCGCAGGGCGTCGAGCCAGTAGGGGCTCAGCCTGGCCTCGAGGATCTTCATGTTCCGGGGACCGGTGACGAACTCCGCGGACTCGACGATCCGGAAGACCCGAGTGTTCTTCGGCCGCTCATCGCCATCCCACAGGGCGATGCTCGTCGCCTGGAGGCGCTGGAGGCTGGAGTGCAGCTCGTCGTAGGGGGCGATCAGCAGGTCGTCGTAGCCCATCCAGCGGAGGAGGTCGGCCTGGGAGACCTCGATGTGCTCACCTTGGGTCAGCCAGGCATGCGAGAGCGCCATGACGACATCGAGGTCCATGAACCGAAGCACGCCGTGAGGGGAGGTGCGGCTCGTGGTATCGGCACCGAGGGGGTTCGAGATCTCGGTGTGGCGCTTCCAGCGGACGACGGAGCCGTCCTCCATCTCGACGGGGTCCCACCACTGCCGGTGCAGCTGCGAGGTGCAGGAGGCCGTCTTCGGGTTGATCCAGATCGGATGCATGAGCAGCTGACGCGGCACCAGTCCCGAGACGTGACCCATGCGGTCGCGGGCTTCGAGGACATCGACGGCGTTGGGCGTCGCGAGCAGGGCAGGGGTCAGACGGGAGGGGGTGTTCATCGTCGCCCTTCGGGTGTCATTGTTCTACGATAGGGTGACAATGATCCAGATCTATTATAGGGTGATGATGATCTGAGTTAGGGTGTCATTGCTCTTGGTTCGGGCCTGAGCGTTCGCCGAAACCGTTCCACGTGGAGCCCCAGAGTTCGGGTGTCATTGCTCGAAACGATAGGGTGTCAATGTTTGCGGGTTCGGTTCCCATGTTCGAAGAGTTCGGTTCCCATGTTCGTTTAGTTCGGCTGCGTGGGTCCCTTCTAAAGATCTCACATAAGAACACATCACCACCAGGACGAGCTGGTCGAACAGGTCAGCGAGCATCACCGCGACGACCCTCCCGGTGCCGTCTCGCGCCAGTCCTTCGGACCGGGCCTCCGGCCCTCTGTCACGAGCCGTCACGTGGTCGGGTCTGACCGAGCGGGTTGGTTCTGCGCACGACGTCCCCCGGGTGCGCCCCTGATCCCATCGCCCGCTTCGCGAGCGACGGGACTCAGGGGACGCAGGCGGCAGGGGGGACAGGCATGCGCCGAACGACATGCGTCGAGGAGGCCTGCGGCTGTCCGGGGCGCTGCCCCGGGCCCCGGAGCTCGAGGATCTAGGGGATGCAGGCGATTCCAGCCGCTCAGAGAGAACATCGAAGGCCAAACGCAGTTCGGGAGCCAGGGAGACCCAATGATCAGCCAGCGAGGCTGGAAACCACCCTGGCGAGGCCTTGGAGCCCCGACAGGGGACCAACCAAGGCATTCTCGTGAGAGCGGAGAGGGAACCAGCGCGCGGCGTGCGAACGGGTCTGGCGCGGAGCGACAGGCCCTCTAGAGTCCCGCAGGGGCGATGAGAGGTGTACTCACTATACCTTTGCTGGTGCTGCGCACCGCAAAGGCCGGCGCTGCCGGGGG
>JACDEC010000019.1 GCA_013816645.1 Planctomycetota bacterium | reverse complement strand
GATCCCGCGCGCGCGTGGCGGGTGCCGGAACTGGCGCGCGCGCTGCGGCTCGGCGCGAGCTCCTTCGCCCACCGCTTCCATGCCGCCAGCGGTGAATCGCCGGCGGCCTGGGTGCGCCGCCGCCGTCTGGGCCATGCCGCCGATCTGCTCGCCCATGGCAACCCGGTCAACGAGGTCGCGGCGCGCCTCGGCTACTGCGATCAGTTCCACTTCTCGCGCTGCTACAAGCAGGTCTTCGGCGCGGCGCCCTCGTTGCACGCGCGCCAGCCGTCGAGCCCGCTGCACTGAGGCCGGCGGGCGGTTCCGTCTTGGACAAACCGTCGCTAGATCGAACTGAGCGCCTGATCGAGATCGGCGATCAGGTCGTCGGTATCCTCGAGCCCGACGCTCATGCGGATCAGGTTCTCGCGGATGCCGAGGGTCGCGCGCTCCTCCGGGCTCTTGTCGTAATAGCTCATCAGCGCGGGCTGCTCGATCAGCGATTCGGGGCCGCCGAGGCTCGGCGCCAGGTAGGGGATCTCGCAGGCGTCGACCACCTTGGAGGCGTCGGTCAGGCCGCCCTTGATGGTGAATGAGATCAGCCCGCCGAAGCCGGTCATCTGCTTCGAAGCGATGGCGTAGGCGGGGTGCGAGGCCAGGCCGGGATACCAGACGCGCTCGACGTTGGCATGCCCTTCCAGGAAGCGCGCGATCGCCAGGCCGCTGGCGTTGTGCTGGCGCATGCGCACTGCGAAGGTCTTGAGCCCGCGGATCAGCAGGTAGGCGTTGAACGGCGAAGCCAGCGCGCCGAGCATGCCCTGGTGCTCGCGGATGGCCTCGATCAGGCCGCGATTGCCGATCACCGCGCCGGCCATCAGGTCGTTGTGCCCACCGAGGTACTTGGTCGCCGAGTGCACGACCAGGTCGATGCCGTGGGACAGTGGGCGCAGGTTGAACGGCGTGGCCAAGGTCGCGTCGATCAGAGTCTTGATGCGCCGCGGCTTGGCCAGGCGCGCGAGCGCCTCGAGATCGATGCAGTTGAGGTAGGGGTTGGTCGGGCTCTCGGTGATGATCAGCTTGGTGTGGGGCTTGAGCGCGGCCTCGATACCCGCGACCGATGGTTCGCAACTCGTGTGCTCGACGCCGAACTTGCTCAGGAACTCGCGGACGAAGACCCGGGTCTTGCGGTAGCTGTCGGCGGTGATCACCAGGTGCATGCCCGGTTTGACCATTGCCAGCAGGGTGGTGACGATCGCTGACATGCCGGTGGACGTCAGCAGCGCGGTGACCTCGGGGTCGCCGCCGCCCTCGAGGGCGGCGAGCTTGCCCTCGGCTACGTCCTGGGTGGGGTTGCCGTATCGTCCGTATTCCTCGGCGCGCTTGTGCTCGCCACGGAAGTAGCGATGCAACTCGTCGGTGTCGTCGAACGGGTATGCGGTGGCGAGCACGATGGGATTGACCAGCGAGTCGTGGGCCTTGTCGCGCGGTTCGCCGCCATGGACGGCCAGGGTATCGATCTTCTTGGCCATCAGCGTTTCGCCCGCGGCAGCGGCTGGGCCCGGGCGAAGCCGGGCAGTGGGTGCAGTGCGAATTCGCTTCCGTCCCAACGGAAGGCGTTGGCGGCGCGCATGCCTTCGGGCCAGCATTCCATGACCACGTGCCACAGGCCTTGATCGACCGGACGGCGTTCCGGCGGGGGCGCCGCCATGTCCTTGTCCTCCTGGCTGAAGTAGGCGGCGCAGTCGATGTGGCTGTGGAAGATCGCGAGCAGGCGATCGCCGGCCGCCTCGGCGGTGCGCACCGCATCCTGCATCTTCTTGGCATTGAGCTGGAAGCCGTTGCGGCTGGTGCGCGGGTGCTCGACCGGGTCGAGGGCGTGCAGCTTGTCCTGGAGATTCTCCATCGGCAGCACCCGCGTGGCGACGTCGCCGCCGTGGCGCGCGAAGAGCAGTCCGCAGCATTCGCCGGGATACCAGACGAACGCGTGCTCCTGCATCTGGGCGACCAGCGTCGCCGGTATTTCGATCATGGAGGGGCAGAACGTAGCCAGGAGCATCGAGCTACAAGCTGGAAGCCGCCATGGGCTTGGCTGGCGGGCACGATGGCGTAGCGTCGCGGTCCACGACGGGAGCAGCGATGGGTCTACGCGAGGATCTCGAGGCCGCCAAGGCCACTGGCCTCGGCGAATTGGCGGCGGTTGCCGACGCTGCGTCCTTGGAAGCCGCGCGGGTCGCCTGGCTGGGCGCGCGCAGCGGTCGCATGAAGGAGCTCAAGGAGGCGTTCTCCGCCCTCCCAGGCGACCAGAAGCGCGAGTTCGGCCGGGTGCTCAACGAGGTCGACGCGGCGCTCAAGGAGGCCTTCAAGTCGGCGCAGGAGCGGCTCGCCGGCGCGGTGCAGGATGCCCCGATCGACCTGACCATGCCGGTGCCGGCGCATCGCCCGGGCAGCATCCACCCGATCAGCCAGGTCGCCGCCGACATCGAACGGGTCTTCACCTCGATGGGCTACGAGGTCATCGACGGACCGCACGTCGAAGAGGACGAGTTCAACTTCGGCCGCCTGAACATCCCCGCCGACCACCCCGCGCGCGACGCGCAGGACACCTTCTGGCTGTCGACCGGCAAGTTGCTGCGCACCCACACCAGCTCGGTCCAGGGCCGCACCTACGCCGGCGTCGGCAGCGGCGCGTTGACCCCGCCGTTCCGCCGGGTGGTGGTCGGCAAGGTCTTCCGTTACGAAGCCGTCGACGCCACCCACGACAACACCTTCACCCAGGTCGAAGGTTTCGTGGTCGACAAGGGCATCACCGTCGCCCACCTCGTCGGCACCATCAAGACCATGCTTGCCGCCGCGCTCAAGCGCGACGACGTCGACATCCGCCTGCGCCCGCACTTTTTCCCCTTCGTCGAGCCCGGCTTCGAGGTCGATGTGCGCCTGCTCCACGGCGAGGGCCGACTGGCCAAGTGGATGGAGCTGCTCGGCTGCGGCATGATCCATCCGCGCGTGCTGACCATGGGCGGCATCGATCCCGAGCAGTGGCAGGGCTTCGCGTTCGGGCTCGGCCTTGAACGACTGACCATGGTCCGCCACCAGATCGGCGACATCCGCCTGTTCAACGGCGCCGATCTGCGCGGCCTGCGGCAGTTTACATAGCTCGCTGAGTCGTCACGCCCTGCTGAGAATGGGCGTGGGCACCCGCTTGCGGTCGCGGTCGCGGCCGGGCAGGTCGACGTGCTCGCCGATCACGCCTTCGACGTAGCCCATCTTGACGATGACCAGGATGACCACGAGCAGGGGCGTGGCGATGGTCAGTCCGACGATGCCGAGCAGCAAGCCGATCAGCACCTGGACGGCGATGGTCAGGGCGGGCGGCAGGCTGACGGTGCGCTGCTGGATCATCGGTGTGACCAGGTAGCTCTCGATGACCTGGGCGCCGAGGTAGACGCCCGCCGCCCACGCCGCTGTCGTCGGGCCTTGGCTGAGCGCGATGAGGATGCCGGGCACCGCCGCGATCCACGGACCGAAGTTGGGCACGAAGTTGAGCAGGCCGGCGATCACGCCGAGGATCAAGGCGAGCGGCAGCCCAAGCGCCCACAGGCCGAGGGTGGTGAGCGTGCCGACCAGGAGCATCGCGAAGAGCTGGCCGAGCAGCCACCAGCGCAGCTCGAAGCCGCACTCATCGAGCATGGCGTGCACGCGCTGCCGTCGTGCGATCGGGAAGAGGTGGAGCAGACCGCTGATGTACAGCTGCGGTTGCGCCGCCAGGTAGATCGACAGGAAGAAGACCACGAGCAGGGTGCCGCCGATGCCGACGGTGGTGCTCACGAACTTGGCGGCGGTGCTCACCGTGCCCTGTCCGCCGTTGGTGGCTTGTTCGCCCTGGGCCTTCAGCCAGCGCCCCCACTCGTACTGCTCGAGATTGGCGGTGAGGCCTCGCACCGCGCGCGGCAGCTGCTCGCTGAGCTGGTCGAGCTGCGCTCCGACGCTGGGGGCCATCAGCCAGCCGGCGGTGACCAGCACGGCGAGCAGGGTGGTGCATCCCAGGGCCAGCGACCAGCCCGTGGGCAGGCGGGTCATGCGATGGATGCGCTCGGCGATGGTGCGCAGCAGCACCGCGCCGAGCACCCCGGCGAAGACCACGATCAGGACCTGGACGCACCACACCATGGCGATGATCAGGGCGAGCGCCGCCAGGACGATCCGACAGATGAGCAGGACGCGCTGCCGGAAGGCTTCATCCGGCTGCAGGCTGGGGGGGACCGCGTCGGGCATTCGAACTCCATTGCCACAGAGGCGCCGAACCAAGCGCGCCGTGGGCGATTATGCCCAGCGCAGGCAGAATGGGGCCGGCTTACCCGCGTATCGATAACAGGGCCTGATACGCAGGGACTGCGGACGCGAGCTTTCCGCTGCACCTCGCTGCGGTCGCGGCAGAATCGTTCGCCATGACGCTCAGCCCCGACGACGTCCAACTCATTGGCCGCATGCTCGACGAGCGCCTCGACCGCATCCAGGTGCAGGCCCGCCGTCGCCGGCGCTTGTTCTGGTTGACGATGCTGCTGTTGACCCTTGGCTCGACGATCGCCAGCGGCTTCGCCGTGCGCCGCGCCCTGCGGATGTTCGATGACCTGCGCAGCGAGCAGGCCCAGGCGATGGATGAGGCCAAGGCCGCCTACCAAGCCGAGCTCGCCATCAACCGCGAGATGCAGGCCCAGCGCGCCGAGGCCGCGAAGGTCAGCGGCTACAAACCCAAGCAGGAGCAGGCGCAGTACGAAGCGGGATTGATCGCCTCGATGTTCAAAGCCATGGCGCAAAGCTCTGAGTTGCAGAAGCAGGTCGATGCATTGGATTCCAACGACCCGGAAGCGCTGGTGGCGGCCACCGAGCAGATGCAGGCCACGATGATCGAGAGCTTGGGCGCGATCACCCGCATCATGCTGCGCAACACCGATCCGGATCTCAATACCGCGCAGGAACGTCTGCGCGCCGGCGCGGATGGCAGCGATCCTGCAGTCGCTCCGGCTCCCGCCAATCCTCAGCCAGAGGCTCCCGCTTCACCGCAACCCGCTGCGGCACCGCCGGCGCCCTGACGCTCGATCAGACTTCGACCGGCTCCAGATTGGTCTCGGTATCCGCGTCGACATGGTGCGGATCCGACCGCCACCGCATCGACCACTCGGCTTGATACGCCAAGCGCATCAACCGCCACACCAATCGACCGTCACGCGACAACACCAACGGTAGACGGATCATATCCATTTGTTCGGGATGCGCGTGCATGGCGCTCCTCCAGGCCGTCATTGTAACCAGCGGCGACCTCGATGTCGCGTCCGAGGTGCAAGGCTGCCACGACATCGATGAGCGGTCGCGCCTGAAACGAACAGACCCCGGCCGCTGGCGGCCGGGGTCTCGCTTAACGTTTCATCGCGTGGTCCGCCAATCCACGCCGCAACTCCATCACTGCGATCACCACTCCAACTTCGAGTCATCGACCGTGATCGGGTCCTCCTCGCCGTACAGGCGCCCCACCTGGGGCTTTTATGCCTGGCCGAGCGGATTTCCCGCACCGGGCCATGGGGCCGAGCATACCCGATCCGCGATGCAGGTCATGCAACCTCCGGGCAGGTTGAACACGATCCGATCTCCACTACCCCGCCCACCGATGGACAAGCCCCACGCGGCGCCAATCTTCCGCCACGTTCCCGCTCCTTCGCTTCTTCAGAGGTTCACATGCGCTTCGCTCCACTCTTCCATGACCATGCCGTGCTGCAGCGCGATCAACCGATGCCGATCTGGGGATCGGCATCACCCGGCGAGACCGTCGAGGTCACCCTCGCGGGCCTGACCGCCTCGGTCATTGCCGGAGACACCGGCGCTTGGCTGGTACGCCTGCCGGGCCTGCCGGCGGGCGGACCGCACGAACTGGTCGCCACCGCGAGGTCAGGGCGAGCCGTCGCGCGCGATCTGCTGATCGGCGAAGTCTGGGTCTGCTCCGGGCAATCGAACATGGAATGGCAGCTCAAGGACACCGAGCAAGGGGACCTCGGCGACGAGGACGTCGCGCGCATCCGCCTGCTCACGATCACCACGCCGGCTCGGCTCGGTCGTACCTCAGCGATCGGCGGTTCGTGGGTGGTGGCGAACAGCACGACGCTGGCGACGTTCTCCGCCGTCGGCGGCTGGTTCGGTCGCGCGCTGCACCGCGAACTCGGAGTGCCGGTCGGGCTGATCTGCAACGCCTGGGGCGGGACCCGGATCCAAGCGTGGACCAGTCGCCAATCGCTGGTTCAGGATCCGAGCGGACTCGACGACGTGCGGCACTTCGAGGGCTATGTGTTCGCCCGCGAGCGCGCCGAGGCGGGGACCTTCACCTCGTTCGAGGATTGGGAGCAGCGCGGCGCGCCCCGCGACACCGGCAATGCCGGCCTGGCCAAGGGATGGGCTGGCGTCGGCTTCGCCGATCAGGCGTGGCGGCAGATGCCGCTGCCCGCGCACTGGCAGCAGCACGGTCATCCCGGCAGCGGGATCTTCTGGTTCCGACGCACCGTGACCGTGCCCAAGAACTGGGCGGGACGCGCGTGCGTGCTCCATCTCGGTGCAATCGACAAGCACGATGACACCTATGTGAACGGCGAACGGGTCGGTGGGCTGACCTGGTCCGATGGCCCCGAGACCTGGCGTACCGCGCGTTCGTACCAGCTTCCCGGGCAACTGGTGCGCGCCGACGGGACAGTCTCCATCGCGGTACGAGCGCGTTCGCACGTCTTCTCGGGCGGCATGACCGGCCCGGCCACCGCGATGCGCCTGGAGATCGCCGATGGCTCGATGGCGGCGGTTCCGCTCGCCGGCGACTGGCGTTACGAGATCGAGCAGGACTGGGGCATGTCGGCGCCGCCGCAGATGCAGTGGGGAGCCGACAATCCGAACTCGCCCTACATCCTCTTCGACAGCCGCATCGAGCCGCTGCTGCCCTACGGCATCCGCGGAACCATCTGGTACCAGGGCGAATCGAACGCCGACGAGCCCGCGCTCTACGCGCGCTTGATGCCGGGCATGATCCGCGACTGGCGCCGTGCCTGGGGGCAGGGGGATTTCCCGTTCCTCCAGGTCCAGCTCGCGAACTTCATGCCGGCGCACGCCCAACCGGTGCGCAGCGATTGGGCCGCCCTGCGGGAAGCCCAGTTGCACGCCCTCGCTGAACCGGCGACCGGCCTGGCGGTGGCGATCGATGTCGGTGATGCCGACGACATCCACCCACGCGATAAGCGGACCGTAGGACAGCGCCTGGCGCGCTGGGCGTTGAGCACCACCTATGGGCGCGGTGGCGCTGCGTCGGGACCGCTATTCGCCGCTGCGACCATCGAGTCGGCAGGACGCATGCGCTGCCGCTTCCGTCACGGCGACGGACTGCGCACCCGCGATGGCGGCGTTCCGCGCCACGTGGCCATAGCCGGGAACGATCGCCGCTTCATCTGGGCAGAAGCGGCGATCGAGGGCGACACCCTGGTCGCCTGGCATCCGACCATCCACCGTCCCGCGGCGGTGCGCTATGCGTGGGCCGACAATCCCGACACCTGCAATCTGGTGAATGGCGATGGACTGCCGGCCTCGCCATTCCGCACCGACTCGTGGTGACCGCCTTACGTACCTGCCAGTACCGGCGCCCAGCGGATTTGATGCCTGCCCGAACGGTTCACGGCCGGGTATTTGCTTTTTCGACCGATCCGACGCATCATTAGTGATGATGTCGGCATCCAGCCTTTTGATCGTCGAGGCGTTCCTGCCCGGTTACCAAGCCCTGCGTGACGCCATCGCCACCATCGCCCCGCGCTGGACGTGCGAACACGCGAACTCGGCCGAGATCGCCGTCGAGCGACTGCTGTCTGGCCAGTCCCTGCCGACGGCGGTGATCTGCGACCTGGCTTTGGAGGACATCCCTGGTGAGGACTTCTACGCGAGCCTATCGCAGCACGGACCACAGGGCATCCGCTGGATCCTGATCTCCGACGATCTGCTACGACTGCAACGCCTCAAACTCGGCCCGGATGCGATCTGCCTGCCCAAACCGCTCGCCCGCGCGGGATTCTGCAAGCTGGCAGCGACGCTGGTCCGCTACCTCGATCAGGGTACCCGTCTGGTTCCCACCATCGCCCCGGACGAAGCCGGCGTCGCCTCGTCGTTTTCGCGTCGGGTATCGGGGAACTGGCAGGTCCAGCGGGCGCGCCGCCGCGCCTGACCACGGCGACCGGTCAGGTCTCTTCGCAGCCGTGCTCGTGCGCGGAGTGCTTGATGTGCGTCATCAGGTCGATCAGACCAGCGAAGGTGCTGGGTTTGACGAAGTAGCCGTCAGCGCCGAGCGACTTGGCCTTCTCGATGTCGCCCGGGTTGCTCGACGAGCTCAACACGTAGGCCGGGAACGTCAGCGCATTGGCGTGCTTCTGGCGGAAGCTCAGCAGGTCGAAGCCGGTCACCGCGGGCATGTTGAGGTCGACGATCATCATGCACGGACGCCGCTCCGGCTGGGTGCGCCACTCGTCCAGCTGGTTCAGCGCGTCGCGACTGCAGTCGATGGTGCGGACCCGCAGACCGACCTCATCGCCCGCGATGGTGAACATCTCGAGGTCGGATGGGTTGTCGTCGACGAACCAGAGTTGATGTGCCACGGCAAAGCGTGACACCTCGGCCGCTTACCGCTACAGGCATGTCCTAGGCCTCAACGTGCTCCAGGGCGGAACCGCCACGCCGACGAATCGTGGTGCTCAGGCATGGCGGTGCCGCGAAGAGGTCAGGATTATTTGGCGGGCTGCTTCACGACCGCGGAGAGCGGCACGCTCGCCTTGCCGGAGGCGCCTTCGGCCGGGTCGACCTGGATCCACACCGCCGAGCCTTCGGGTAGGGGTGAGGGAACCTCGACATCGACATGGCTATCGGAGCCGTGCAGGTGGGCTTTGCCCTTGGTCGAGCCCTTGCCGCTCTCGAGGCCGATCCAGGCCCGGACGGCCTTGGGCGCCGGCGCTTCCGGGGTGATACCCAGATGCAACTCCACGGTCTTGCCGGAGACGATCGCACCGGCTGCGCTGACGGTCACGGTGACCGCGTTGATCACCGCCGTATTGCTGCCTGCTGCATCGGCTGCCTTCTTGTGGTCATGTCCATGTCCATGGCCGGCGTGGTCGTGGCCGGCATGATCATCAGCCGCGAAGGCCGGGAAGGACAGGGCTGCGAGGATCGCGGTGCAGATGATGGCGCGGTTCATGGGATACCTCCGTGGTTGGGTTCAAGAGTCGGTGATGCTTGCGTCCCCGCCACCGGACGGTTGCGACGGGCGAACAGCAGGATGTAGCCGGCAGGGACGATGAGGCAGTTGAGGATGGTGCTGGTGAACAGGCCGCCGAGCACCACCACGGCGAGCGGCGCGAGCAGTTCCGCGCCGGGTTCGCCCCACGCCCAGGCCAGGGGCAGCAGACCGAGCGCCGCACACAGCGCGGTCATCAGGATCGGCACCAACCGTTCCACCGAGCCCTCGATCACCGCGTGTTCGAGGCTGTCGCCCTGGTCGAGGCGGGCCTGGTACTGGTTGGCGAGCAGCAGGCCATTGCGCACGGCGATCCCGAACAGGGTGATGAATCCGACGAGGCTGGCGATCGACACGATCGGTGCCTGGTAGGGTCCCCCGATGCCCGACATTGCCAAGAGGTTGGTGAAAGGACGGTGAGATTCGGCGACGAAGATCGCGACGATTCCGCCGATCAACGCCAGCGGCAGGTTCACCAGCACCAAGCCGGCCACCAGCGGCGATCCGGTCGAGGCGATCAGCAGCAGGAAGACCACCACCAGCACGCCCAGGCCCATCACCCCGATGCTGCGCGAGGCCTCCTGCTGGGCTTCGAACTGCCCGCCGTAATGGGCTGCGAGTCCGTGGCGGGCGGCGATCGGATCCACCAGCTTCTGTACCTCGCTGACGAGATGCCCGAGGTTCGCGCCTTCGCCGACATTGAGCGATACCGTGCCTTTGCGGCGCGCGTTCTCGTGGGCGATCAACGCCGGGGTCATCTCCAGGCCGACGTCGGCGACCTCGCGCAGCCGGACCTGGGCACCATGCGGACTGACCAGCACCAGATTCTCGACCTGCTTCGCGGTGCGTCGTTCGTCGGGATCGAGTCGCACCACCAGCGCGTAACGGCGGACGCCCTGAGCGACCATCGCGACTTCTTCGCCCTGGATCGCGCGCTGGACCTGTTCGGCGGCGCCGGCGGGAGACAACCCGGCCCGGGCGAGGTCGGCGTGACGGAAGCGGATCGGCACGCTCTCGACCTGGATCTCGCGGTTGGCGGCGACGTCGCGGGTTCCGGGCAACGCCTTGAGCGCGATCTCGACCTCTGAGGCGGCGGCGCGGATGCGCTCGAGGTCGTCGCCGACCAGGTTGATGGCGATGGCCGCGGGTACGCCGGAGAGGATGTGGCTCAGGCGATGCTCGATCGGTTGGCCGATGTTGGTGGTGATGCCGGGCACATCGCGTAGCACAGCGTCGATGGCATTGCGCACCTGCATCTGATCGGCGCCGGGTTTGACCGTCACATCGATCTCGCTGTTGGACACCGGTTCAGCGTGCTCGTCGCGCTCGGCGCGACCGGTGCGTCGGACCACCGCGAGCACGCCGGCGATCCTGGTCAGACTGCCTTCCACGCCATGGGCGAGACGGTCGGTCTCCTCGAGCGAGGTGCCCGGAGGCGCCAGGACGAAGACCGTGAAGGTGCCTTCCCGGAAAGTCGGCAGGAAGCTCGACCCGAAAGTGCGAAAAACCAACAGGCTGGCCACGGTGGCGAGCAGGGCACCTCCGATCAGCGCGAGCCGCCAGCGGATGGCCCAGGCCAGGGTCGGACGGTAGCCGCGCTTGAGCCAGCGCACCAGGAAGCCGTCCGACGCATGCGCCGAGGCGAGCCGCTTCTTGCGGGCCAACAGCAGCATGCACAGCGCCGGGGTCACGGTGACCGCCACCACCAGCGACGAGACCGTGGAGATGATGTAGGTGAGGCCGAGCGGACGGAAGAAGCGGCCTTCGATGCCCTGCAGAAACAGCAGGGGGACGAAGACCAGGACGATGATCAGCGTGGCGAAGACCATCGGGCCGCGGATCTCGTTGCTGGCCTCGCGCACGATCGGCACGACGTGGGCGAGTTCGCGGCTGGTGCGGCGCTCCTTGAGCCGGCGGAAGACGTTCTCGACGTCGATCACCGCGTCGTCGACCAGACCGCCGAGCGCCACCGCGAGTCCGCCAAGGGTCATGACGTTGATCGACAGGCCGAACGCGTGCATCGCCAGGAACGCCAGGCCCAGCGACAACGGCAATGCGGTGAGGGTGATGATCGTGGTACGCGCATCGAGCAGGAACAGGATCAGCACGATCGCGACGATGATCACCGCGTCGCGCAGCACGGCGAGCAGGGTGTCGACGCTGCGCTGGATGAAGTCGCTCTGGCGCATGACGTGACGGTTGAGGGTCATGCCGGCGGGGATGGGGATGGCGTCGAGCGCAGTGTCGATCGCGGTGGTCAGCGCCAGGGTGTTCACTCCGGGTGCCTTCTGCACCGAGAGCACCACCGCGGCCTGCGCGCCCTCGCTGGCGGTGCCGCGCGCCGGCGCCGGTCCGAGCTGGACCTCGGCAACGTCGCCGATGGTGATCGGCCGGCCCTCCGCCCAGCGCACGATGGTGCTGCGGATATCCTCGGCGGACTGGACCTGCGCGGATTGGCGGATGGGGATCTCCTTGCCCTCGACGTTGGTCAGGTATCCGGCCGCCGCGGTGCTGTGCGATTGGTCCGCCGCTGCGGCGACATCGGCGATGGTCAGTCCGTGCAGGCGCAGCAGGTTCTGCCGGACGTGGACCTGGAATTCGGGCAACGCGCCGCCCAGGGCGACGATCTGGCTGACCCCGCGCACCGCGAGCAGGCGGTTGCGCAGGTCGAACTCGGCGAAGGCGCGCAGGGCCTGCGGATCGGCGCCGCCCGGGGTGGTCGCTAGCGACAGCAACATGATCTCACCGGTGATCGACGAGATCGGCGCCAGTTCGGCGTGGGTGTCGGGCGGCAGATTCTCGCGTACCGCCGACAGACGTTCGGAAATCTGCTGCCGGGCGCGGTAGACGTCCTCCTCCCAGCCGAACTCGGCCCAGACGATCGACAGGCCCATGGCGCTCGACGAGCGCAGCCGGCGCAAGCCCGGCACCCCGGAGAGTGCGCTCTCCATCGGCACGGTGACCTGGGATTCGACCTCGTCAGGGGCCAGGCCGGCGGCTTCGGTCATAACCACCACGGTGGGCGCGTTCAACTCGGGGAACACGTCGACCGACAACTGGTTCAGAGCCCATCCGCAGACCGCGAGCAGCACGCCGGCCAGCACCAGCACCGCCTTGGCGTGGTCGATCGACCAGCGGATCAGCGCACTGAACATCAGTGGCTCCCTTCGTGCACGGTGCCATCGGGATGGACGTGCGCGCCTTTGGGTGCGGCGCCACCCTGGCTGCCGAGCTTCAGCGGGTAGATCCCGCCGGTGACGACCTCATCGCCTTCCTTGAGGCCGGAGAGCACCTGCACCCACACGCCGTCGCTGACTCCGAGGTCGCCGTCGATCCTGAGCACGGTGTCGGGCTGCGCGGGGTCGCGACGGAAGATCACCGTGCTCAGGCCGTCGCGGATGGTGGCGGCCACCGGGATGGCGAGTTCCTCGTCGCCGCCCGCGACGGCCACCTCGAGTTGGGCGGCCACCCCTGGGCGGGCCCAGAAGGGCCGCTGGTCGCCATCCAGCCAGGCGATGACGTCGACGGTGCGGTGCGCGGCATCGGCCTCGAGGGCGAGGCGGAACGAGGCGGGAAACGATTCGCTGTGGCTGCTGGCCACCGGCACGATGCGCGCCGATCGGCCTACCTCGAACATGGCGAGGTCGGCCTGCAGCGCGATCGCACGCAGACGGATGCGGGTGGGGTCGGTGACGCTGAGCACGGCGGCGTGGGCTTCGAGGACGCGACCGCTGGCCACGAGTTCAGGCTCGACGATGCCGGCGGCGCGCGCGTGCACGGTGAGTTCGGCGGCGTCGCACAAGGTGTGTCCCTGCGCGGTCTCGATGCTGCGCCCGAGCATCTGTGACAAGGTGCCAGCGAGCAGGTCGCGGCGGCGCTTGGCGGATTCGTCACCCTGTTCGGCCGCGCTGTGCGCTTCGTGCCACTGGGCGCGCAGTTGCGCCCAGGCCTGGCCGGCGACTCGGTAGAGGGGGGCTCCGACGGCCACCGGGTCGTAAGGCCGCACCAGCACGGTGATGGCGCCCGTCAGCGGCATCGGATATTCCTGACGTGCACCCGCATCCGCCTCGAAGCGGCCGGGCACGCGCAGGACTCCTTCGACGACCCGGGATTGCGCCTTGGTGAAGGTGATGCCCAGGTTCTCGCGCACGCTCACCGGGATGGCGATGCGCTGCGATGGCCCGGCGGCAACCGGTTCAGCGTGATCGTCTGTTCCTCCGGCGGCGTGATCGTGGCCCCGGTGATCGTCATGCGGTTTCCCAGCGTCGGATGAACCGCAGGCAAACAGGCCGATCGCCACGCCGATAGCGATCACAGCGGAGAGCGCGAGATGCTGGATGGGCTTCATGGGGTGGTCTCCGTGGCGAGGGCGAGATCAAGATCGATGCGCGCGGTGACCGCGGCGGTGGTGGCGGTTGCCGCATCCAGGGCCAGGCGGGCCAAGGTCCGGCGCGCATCCAGGACGGTGGCGAGATCGCCACCACCGGCGCCGTAGGCTGCTTCGGCGAGCTTCAGCGAGAGCTCCGCGGCCGGCAACAACTGCTGACGCATTGTCCGCTCGGCGCGGACGGCCTGGTCATGGGCTCGCCATGCCTGCTCGATGCCGCCAGTCACCAGCCGATGCTGCTCGGCCATGTCGGCGCGGGCGATGCGCACCGCGGCGGCGGCCGCGTCGATGGCGTGGCGATTGCCGTTCCACAGGGGGACGGTCACACCCGCGACCACGCCGACCTCGGTGACATCGTCGTCGCGTTCGCCGAAGACGCCGACGGTGATGTCGGGGCGTCCATCCGCGCGCGCGCCGGCATGCTCGGCAGCCGCAACCGCGGCCAGGGCCGTCGCTCGAGCGACGCTCGGATGCCGCTCGACGGCACTCAGCGCCTCCGACAACGGGATTGCCATCGGTGCCGGGGCAGGAGCCAGGGTCGTGCCGGCGGGCAGGGAAACTCCGACCAGGCGAGACAGGAAGGCCAGCGCGGCGGTGTGATCCTGTTGCGCGCGGTCAGCGGCGGCTGCCGCTTCGGCGACATCGACCTGCGCCCGGACGCGGTCCATCTCCTGCGCCTGGTTGGCGGCGAGCCGCGACTCGACCAGACCGAGCACCCGACGCGCTAGATCGGCGCTCTCGGCGAGCAGGCGTACGCGTCGGCCGGCGGCATCCAGGTTCGCTGCGGCGTGCCGGACATCGGCAACCAAGGTCGCCTCGACCTCGCGGCGTTGCGCGGCGGCGGCCGGTCCCAAGGCGGCAACTGCATCGTGCGCCCGCGCCTTGCTGCCGAACAGCGGGATGCGTTGATTGATGCCCAGGCGACCGCGCTGCTCGTGATCGGGAGTCCGATACTGGCCGAGCTCGACCACGACCTCGGGATCATCCCAGCGTCCCGCCTGGCGGGCGAGCGCCGCGATCCGCTCGGTCTGGGCGGAGATCGCGTCGAGTCGCGGCGAGTGCTTCCGGGCCTGGGCGATCAGCCAGGCCTCGCTCACCGGGTCGGGGTACTCCGCTGGGCTGGTGGTCGAGACTGCGGGGGCTGCTTGGTCTCGGGATACCGCCTCGACAGCAGGACCAGAGGCGGCAAGGACGAGCAGCCCGATGGGGGCTGCCCGCCAGGAATGGCGGGGGGACATAGACACTCCGAATGCGTGAGGACGCCGTCAGCAGACGGCGTCGGGAAGCATCAGGCGGAGCGTTTATCGGTGGGTGGATCGACCTCGAGCACCACGCTGGCCACAGCGGGCTGCACGTAGGTGGTCACGAACTGCCGACCAGTGATCATCGGCACGTCGGCGATCGGAGCATCGGGAACGGTGACGTCGTGGCAGGTGCAATGGCAGACCAAGTGGGTCGGCTCGCCGCCGTCGTGGTCATCATCATCATGACCATGATCCCCGCAGGACCCCGCATGCAGCGAGAAGACCAGCGCCAGCGCCGCGAGGACGGCCATCGAACACCCGGCGAGTTGTCT
>JACDEC010000345.1 GCA_013816645.1 Planctomycetota bacterium | reverse complement strand
GCGGTAGGCCGGCGCGATGCCGATGCCGTTGTCGGCGACCGTGAAAACCCAGGCGTGCCCGTCCCGCTCGGCCGCGAGTCGAACCCGTGGCGCTTCGCCGCCGCGGAACTTGATCGCGTTGCCGATCAGGTTCTGGAACACCTGGACCAGGCGGATCCGGTCGGCGAGCACCGTGGGCAGGCCGCCAGCGTCCACCTCGGCGCCGGCGCGATCGATCTGCGCGCGCAGGTTTTCGATCGCGTCGGCGAGCGCCAGCGCGCTGTCGCAGGGCCCGCGCTGCGGCCGATCCCTGCCCAGGCGCGACCATGCCAGCAGGTCCTGGATCAGGTCGTTCATGCGCCGTCCGCCATCGAAGGCTTGGGTGAGGTAGCCACGGCCGCGATCGTCCAGGACCTGGTCGTACCGCATGCGCAGCAGGTCGAGGTAGCTGGTGACCATGCGCAACGGCTCCTGCAGGTCGTGCGAGGCGACGTAGGCGAACTGTTCGAGCTCGGCGTTGCTGTGGGTGAGATCATCGGCCTTGGCGGCGAGTTCGCGCAGAGTGGACTCCGCCTGTTGGTACAGGAAGGCGTTGTCGACGGCCAAGCCGATGCGTAGGGCGAGGTCCTCGGCCATCGGCTGATCGGCCGGCTTCAGGACCTGCCCGGAGCGCGCGGTGAGGAAGGTGACGACTCCAAGTTCCTTGCCGCGGGCCCCGATCGGCGCCGCGAGCGAGGAGACCAGCCCCAGGCTGCGCAGCAGGGCGAGGTGGACCGAGTCGCCAGCCATGCCCTGCAGCCCTGCGGCATCGATGGACCCGACCTGCGACCTGCGCGCATCGAGGGCGACGTAGGCCGGGTCGCCCGGCGCCGGCGTCAACAGGCGCAGGGCGCTGGCGGCTTCGGCATCGGCGGGATCGGCCGCCGCCACCGCCGTGCGTTGCAGGCGATCGCCGACCAGCAGGTCGATGATGCACCAGTCGGCTATGCGCCTGACCGCGAGCCTGGCGACCTGGTCGAGACTGTCGTTCGGAGACATGGTCGAGGTGAGCACGGCGCTGGCTTCCGCCAGGAACCGGTCGCGAGCCTCGGCATGCCTGCGTTCGGTGATATCGACGCAGCTGCCGATGTACCCGGCGAAGCGGTCGCCATCGTAGAGCGGCACGCCGTGATCCAACACCCAGCGCCAGGCGCCAGCGGCATCGCGCAGGCGCAGCTCCATGGTGAAAGGCTGGCGCAGTTGGAAGTGCGTCTGGCAGTGGTCGACCGCACCGGGCTTGTCATCGGGATGGACCCCCTGGGTCCAACCGAAACCCAGCTCCTGGGCGAGCGAGCGGCCGGTGAATTCCAGCCATGGGCGATTGAAGTAGGTGCCTCGGTTGCCCTCGTCGGCCATCCAGATCATCACCGGAGCCTGGTCGGCCATGGTGCGGAACAGCCGCTCGCTCGCGGCGAGGCGGCGCTGCGCCTGCTTGAGTTCCGTGAGATCGACGATGAAGCCGATGCCGGTCGCCGGCTGCGAGCCCGTCACCGCCGTGCCGACCAGGACCGGGACCACCGTACCGTCCTTGCGGATCAGCTCCTTCTCGTATGGCCGGTGGCTGCCGAGCCGGCGCAACTCCTCGAACGCGCGTCGATCGGCGTCGCGGTGCTCGGGGGGCGTCATGGCGGTGGTGTCGAGGCGGCCCGACGAGACCTCGGCGCGCGTGTAGCCGACCAGGCCGAGGAAGGCATCGTTGGCCTCGGCGACCCGGCCATCGAGATCGGTGAGCACGATGCCGATGATGTTGGCGTCGACCAGGCGACGCAGGCGCTCCTGGGATGCGGCCAGCTCGCGCGCGTTCGCCTCGGCCTGACGCCGCGCGTGCGCCTGCCCGCGCGTCAGCAGGAAGAGCGCCAAGGACCCGATCAGGCCGGTGGCCAGGGTCAGTGGCGCCAACCAGCGCAAGCGCGTCGACGTGAAGGCGGCGGTGCTGGTGAATCGCACCGTCCAGGGGCGCCCGGCGACGCGTACCACCGCGTCGCGCTGGAGTCGGGTGGGCGCGCCGCTCGCCGGCGCGCCGTACAACAGGTCGCCTCGGGTGTCCTCGCCGTCGTAGACGGCCAAGGCGATGCCGGGGTCGGTGAGCAGCAGATGCTGAAACAGGTCGCCGATGCGGAACGGGCTGTAGACGAAGCCGATGAACGTGCGGCCGCTCTCCTCGGGCCGGTAGGCCGCCAGGAAGAGCAGGAAGCCGGATTGCTTCTGCTCATCGATCTCCTGCACCAGGGTGACGCGCGCGGAGGCCACCGGGTCGCCGCTGGCGCGGGCCGAGATCATCGCCGCGCGACGCGAGGGATCCGACCACATGTCGAAGCCGATCGCCGCCCGGTTGCGCGCATCGAGCGGTTCGAGCGCCACGATCGGGAAATACTCGTCGCGCGCACCCGGAGGCCAGATGCGGAACGAGGCGGTTCCCGATGCGCGACGCTCGGCAACCAACCCTTCGGCATCGGCTGGCGCCACGCGGGGTGCGAAGCCGATGCCCTGGAGGCCGGGGAATCGCTGGCGCAGATCCAGGGCCCGCACGTAGTCGGCGAACGCCTCGGAGTTGGCCTCGGGTGTCGCCGCGAACAGCGCTCGCGCGCCGAGCAACAGGTCGACGTACCCGGCGAGGCCGGATTCCATGCGATCCCTCACGACCTGCACGACGTGTTCGAAGCGTGCGTCCTCGTCCCGCCGCACCGCGAGCGCGACGATCGCCGTGGCCGCGATGGTCGCGCTGAGCCCGAGCAGCAGCGCCGTCATCGGCACCGCGAGCAGCGACGACAGCCGCGCGGGCACCAATGGCAGAGGCGCCGAGTCGGACATGCCGGGACACCTTGTGACACAGCCCGGCCGAGGCCAGGACGAAGCTGGTCCCGCGAACGGCGCGCGCTCAGAACAGCGTCTGCTGCACCGCGCCCAGGCGATCGAGGTGGCTGCAGGAGAGTCCGAGCAGGCGGATGGGCACGCGACCGGCTGCGGTGTCGCGCAGCAGTTCGATGGCGGCGAGCTCGAGCGTCCCGGCATCGCCGAGCGGCTCGGGGAAGGTGCGGCTGCGTCCCGTGCGGATGAAGTCGTGGTACTTCACCTTGAGGGTCAGAGTGCGCCCGCGCACCCCCGCGGCGGCGAGCCGGCGCGCCAGCCCGGCGGCGAGTTCGTGCAGGCGCTCGCGCAATTGCGCAGGATCGGTGAGGTCGCTGGCGAAGGTGTCCTCGATGCCGACCGACTTGCGCTCGTGCTCGGCGATCACCGGCCGGTCGTCCTCGCCGCGCGCGCAGGCGGCGAACCACGCGCCGGCCGATCCGAAGTGCGCCTGCAGCTCGATCGCGTCGAGGCGCAACAGGTCGACCGCGCCGACCAGGCCGAGATCGTGGCAACGGCGCGCCGTCACTGGGCCGATGCCGGGGATGGCGGTGATCGGCAGGCTGGAGACGAAGGCGGACACCTCCCCAGGCCCCACCAGCAGCAGCCCATCGGGCTTGGCGCGATCCGAAGCGGCCTTGGCCAGGAACTTGTTCGGCGCGATCCCAGCCGATGCGATGAGGCCGGTGACCGAGCGGATACGCTCGCGCAACCCGGCCGCAAGTTCCGCGGGATGGGTCCCTCGGGCGACGGCGGTGGAGATGTCGAGATGGGCTTCATCGAGCGACAACGGCTCGACGCGCTCGGAGACCTCGGCGAACAGCGCGCGGATGCGCTGCGCTTCGGCGCTGTATCGCTGGAAGTCGGGAGCGACGAAGACCAGGTCGGGGCAGAGCCGCCGGGCCTGCGCGCAGGGCATCGCCGAGCGCACCCCGAACCGCCTGGCCTCGTAGGAGGCGGCGCAGACCACGGCGCGGCTGAACGGCGAGCCCCCGACGACCACCGGACGACCGCGCAGCGCGGGACGATCGCGCTGCTCGATCGAGGCGTAATAGGCGTCCATGTCGACGTGCACGATCCAACGTGCGAACTTGGCGGGTGCGGTCATTGGGTTCGTTGTGACCCTATCGACCGCTCCGGTCGTTTCCAGCCGATGCAGCGGGCGCATGTCGACGCGGCTGGGCGATCGGGCCAGCGGCGAGCGCGGACCACCGCCTAGTCTGCCGATGCCCATGCAGCCACGATCACGCTCCTTGCTGCTGGCGGCCCTGCTGCTCTCGAGCTGTGGCGGCGCACCTGCGCGACCGACGCTGCCGGCCAATCCGCCGGCCTGGGCGACGACCACCGCCTCCAGCGCGGTGAGCGATGGCTGGATCGCCGACTTCGCTGATCCGGAACTGCCGCCGCTGGTGGCCGAAGCCTGGAGCGCGAATCACGACCTCGCCGCGGCCTCGGCGCGCGTCGAAGCCGCGCGCGCCGAAGCGCGCATCGCCGGCGCCGAGTCGTGGCC
>JACDEC010000344.1 GCA_013816645.1 Planctomycetota bacterium | reverse complement strand
GGCGAGTCCGTCGCGGTAGCGCAGCACCACCGCGGCGCGCTCGAGCGGCGGCAGCCCGGCGACCTCGCGCCACAGCAGGGTGCCGGTCTCGGCGGTGCCGGCCTGGGCGGTGGCGCACGGCTGATCGGACGAAGCGGCATCAGCCTGCCCATCGAGCGGCAGAACGGTGGGACCGCGTCCGCGGCGCAGCAGGTCGATGGCGGCGTTGCGCACAACGGTGCACAGCCAGCCACCCAGGCCCTCGCTGCGGGCGGTGGCGCCGAGCGTGTCGGCGTGCCGCGCCAGGCGCAGGAAACCCTCGTCGACCGCCTCGACCGCGGCCGCGGCATCAACGATGATCGCATCGGCCAGGCGGATCAGTCGGAGCTGATGGCGCTCGACCAGGCGCTGGAAGGCCACGAGGTCGCCGCGCCCGGCATAGGCGGCGAGCAGCTCGTGATCGGTGCGCTCCACGGGGGTCACAACCATGGATACGCCCGGACCCCCCTCCGTCTTAGTGGTTATTTCGCCGTCGCGCTGCCGGACAGGTCCACGCGGCGGCCGGGGCGAGGGCATGTCGGTTTGACGGGCCAACCGCGGGACGGTTCACCACCAAGCGGGGCGGGGCGGGCGATTGCTCGGACCAGGGCCCCGGCTACCGTGCCGCCCATGCCCGCGCGCCAGGTACCGATAACGGCCTCCTGACACGCGGAAGGCACCATCCTCCTGTGCGGGGCGGCCTTCCCGGCCGCCCTGCTCCATTTCCGGACCAGACCATGCCCCCTCTCGATCTGCCCAAAAGCTACGACGCCAAGTCCCACGAGGTCGACGTCTACCAGCGCTGGGAGGGCGCCGGCTGCTTCAAGGCCGGCGCCGGCCACCGCGATGGCAAGCCCAGCTACACCATCGCCATCCCGCCGCCCAACGTCACCGGCGTGCTGCACATGGGCCACGCGCTCAACAATACCCTGCAGGACACCCTGATCCGCTGGCGGCGCATGCAGGGTCGCGACGTGCTCTGGCAGCCCGGCATGGATCACGCCGGCATCGCCACCGAGGCGGTGGTCGCCAAGCAGCTCGAAGCCGAGGGCAAGCGCAAGGAGCAGACTCCGCGCGACGAGTTCATCGCGCGGATCTGGGCCTGGAAGGAGCAGAGCGGCGGCACCATCGTCAAGCAGCTGCGCAAGCTCGGCTCGTCCTGCGACTGGAGCCGCGAACGCTTCACCATGGACCCCGGGCTGTCGCGCGCGGTGCGCACCATGTTCAAGAAGATGGTCGACGCCGACCTGATCTACCGCGGCACGCGCATGGTCAACTGGTCGCCGGTGCTCAAGACCGCGCTGTCCGACGACGAGGTCGACGTCAAGGACAAGCAGGGCCACCTCTGGAAGCTTCGCTACGATCTCGCCGACGGTTCCGGATCGATCGCGGTCGAGACCACCCGCCCCGAGACCTTCTTCGGCGACAGCGCGGTCGCGGTGAACCCCAGCGATGAGCGTTACCGCGCGCTGATCGGCTCGATGGTCAAGCTGCCGATCATCGGCCGCGAGATCCCGATCGTCGCCGACGAGCACGCCGATCCCGGGAAGGGCACCGGCGCGGTGAAGATCACCCCGGCCCACGATCCCAACGACTACGAGGTCGGCAAACGCCACGGCCTGCCGCTGATCCGCGTCATCGGGCTGGATGGCGCGATGACCGCGCTGTGCGCGCACTTCGCCGGCATGGACCGCTTCGCCTGCCGCAAGGCGCTGCTCAAGGAGTTCGAAGCCAGCGGCGTGCTGCTCGGTGCGACCGAGATCACCCACGCGGTCGGGCATAGCGAGCGTTCGGGCGAGCCGATCGAGCCGATGGTCACCGAGCAGTGGTTCGTGCGCATGGCGCCACTCGCCGCGCGCGCGGTCGCCGAGACCCGCGCCGACCGACTCCATTTCCACCCCGAACGCTGGACCAAGGTCTACGAGCACTGGCTGGACAACGTCCGCGACTGGTGCATCTCGCGCCAGATCTGGTGGGGCCACCGCATCCCCGCCTGGCACTGCGCGAGCTGCGCGAAGATCACCGTGCCTGACGCCGATGCGCCTGACCCGACGGCCTGCGCGCATTGCGGCGCGGCGACCGTGACCCAGGACCCGGACGTTCTCGACACCTGGTTCTCTTCGGCGCTGTGGCCCTACTCGACGCTGGGCTGGCCCGACGCCACGCCCGAGATGTCGCGCTACTTCCCGACCGCGACCCTGGTCACCGACCGCGGCATCATCTTCTTCTGGGTCGCGCGCATGGTGATGACCTCGCTGTTCGCCTTGGACAAGCGGCCATTCAGCGACGTCTACATCCACGGCACGGTCAACGACGAACGCGGCGACAAGATGTCGAAGTCGAAGGGCAACGGCATCGACCCGATCATCATGATCGAAGGCGGCGTCCAGCACTACCTCGGCAAGGACTACCAGTGCCCGGGTTACGGCGCCGACGCGGTACGCTACACCCTGCTCGACATGACTACCGAGGGCCAGGACCTCAAGCTCAGCCCGTCGCGCTTCGAGACCGGGCGCAACTTCGCCAACAAGGTGTGGAACGCCGGGCGCTTCCTGCTCATGAACCTCTCCGAGCGCCCGCTCGCCAACCCGCCGACGGCGCAGGACCTGCTCGCCCGCGAGCTCGGCTTCCCCGAACGCTGGCTGCTCGACCGCCTGCAGGCCGCGACCAACGACTGCACGCGCGCGCTCGACGGCTGGCGCTTCAACGACTACGCCAACGGCGCCTACCGCTTCTTCCGCGACGACCTCTGCGACTGGTACGTCGAGTGGGCCAAGCGCGCCTTCAAGAGCGGCGGCGACGGCGCTCAGACCGCGGCCCTGGTGCTGTGGTACGCCTTCGAGCGCACCCTGCGCCTGCTCCACCCCGGCATGCCGTTCATCACCGAGTACCTCTGGCAGCAATTGCAGACCACCGCTGGCGGTCAGCCGTGGACCGCCGGTCGCTTCCTGATGCTGCAGGCCTGGCCCGAAGTGGAACAAGTGCTCGCCGACGCCAGCGCCGGCGCGCGCATGGACGAACTCCAGCAACTGGTGATCGCGGTGCGCAACACCCGCAACCAGCAGGGCGTCGCCGATGGCACCGCCTTGGCGGTGAGCATCGCCACGCCCGACGCCGCGAAGGCGCGCGCGCTCGAAGCCGATCGCGACTTCCTGATCGATCGCGGCAATTTCTCGGCCTTGGCCATCGCGGTCGACGCGGCCAAACCGGCGGCAGCGGTGACCAGCGTGGTCGGGGCGCTCAAGGTCCACGTCTCGCTCGAAGGCCAGGTCGACCTGGCCAAGCTCAAGGACCAGCTGACCAAGCGGACCCAGCAGCTCGAGAAGAGCATCGCCGGCAAGCAAGGTCGGCTGGGCAATGCCGACTACATCGCGCGCGCGCCCGCCGCGCAGGTCGAAGAGACCAAGGCCATGCTCGCCAAGGAGCAGGCCGAGGTCGTCACCATCCGCGAAACGCTCGCCGGTCTGGGCTGACCGGCGTCGGCTCGGTCAGCGCCGTTCGCGCCGGCCGACGAATCCGAGACTCAGACCGATGACCAGGACGGCGATGCCGCCGCCGAGGCCGCAGCCTTTGCCGCCCGACGTGACCACGCCGGCTGGCGGCAGCGCGGTGGCGGTCACGGCGATCACGAAGGCCTCGCTGTCATCGGGCGACGTGCCGTTGCTGGCGGTCACGGTGATCATGCCGGTGGCGCCGACGGCGGTCGGGGTGCCGGAGAGCACGCTGCCGCTGAGCGTCAGCCATCCCGGATTGCCGCTCACGCCAAAGGTTGGCGCCGGGCTGCCGGTGGCCACGATCGTGTAGCTGTAGAGCTGGCCGACCACCGCTGCGGTCGGCGCGGTGCTGGTGATCACCGGCGCGGTGCCCACCGAATCGGCGGGGCCGCCGGTGACTTCGATGCCGACGTAGGGCCCGGGCGCGGCGCCGACCGGCAGATCGGAAAACGTCGAGGCGGTGTTGTCGAAGGCCGCGGCGAAGGAGCGATCGGTGGTGGCGTCGCCGTCGTCGTATTCACCCGGCGTCCCGAAGGCGATGCCGGTGACTTCGCCGCCGGCGTTGAAGAACTTGAGATCGGCGATGTTGCCGTAGCTGCCGCCCGCGCCGCGCCAGCGCAGGAACTGCCAGTCCTCGGTGCTGGCGATCGGGATGACGGTGTAGGTGCCGTCTGCGACCGGGGACGACGAGATCGTGGCGAGGTCGACGTAGACGCCGTTGTCGTGCGAGCCCTGGATGGCGCTGCCGATCATGCGATCGGGCTGATCATGGCGCGGGCGGATCTCGGCCCGGCGGATGCGCCGTCCGCCGGTCGGCGCGCCGACCTTCATGCCCACGAAGGCGTAGTCGGCGATCGGGGCATCGA
>JACDEC010000018.1 GCA_013816645.1 Planctomycetota bacterium | reverse complement strand
CCGCGCTGACGCTCGACGGCCCCGACGATGGCCGCGTGATCACCGGCCGCGCGGTGTACTACCGTTACCAAGCCGCTGCCGACAGCGGCCTGGCCGCGGTCACGGTCAGCGAGCAGGGCAGCGAGCTGGCGCGTGTCGAACTGTCAGGGGTGCGCGGTGGCGGCATGCTCGCCCTGCCGCTCGCGCCGGGCGAGCACCGGCTGAGCTTCGCGCTGACCGGCAGCGACGGGCGCACGTCCACCAGCGAACGCGCCCTGGTGATGGTCCCTGAACCCGTCCACGACCGCCGGCTTCGCGCCACCGCCCTGCTGGTGCCGCTCCAAGCGCCGGTCGATTCCGCGGCGATGACGCCCGACGACGATCCGCGCTTCGCCGACGCGGTCACCCGCGACGGACGCTTCCGATTGGTCGACCAGCGCGCCGAGTCGGTGATCACCGAGACCCTCGGCTTGGTCGAAGCCGGCTACGTCGACCCCGCGACCGCCGCCAAGCTCGGCCGCAAACTCCAGAGCCGCTACGTCGTCACCGGCACGCTCCGGCGCGGTCGCGGCGACGTCGAATGCTTCGTGCGCCTGATCCACGCCGAGAGCGGCCGCGAGATCGCCGCCGCCGACGCCTACGCGCCGATCGCGGGAGGCAGCCGCGATGCCGAATTCTTCGCCTTCGTCGCAGCGCGGCTGCGCCAGATCTTCCCGGTCCTCCAGGGTCCGTTGCACCCGGGTTCCGACGTCGCCCGGCTCGACCTCGGCGAACGCCACGGGGTGGTCGAAGGCATGCGCTTCCACGTCGTGCGCCGCGGCGAGGACCTGATCGACGCCAAGTCCGGGGAAGTCCTGCTGCCGGGCGAACCGCGCATCGAGTCGACCGTCGAGGCCCGCCGCCTCGAAGCCCAGCACAGCGGCTGCGCGCTGGTCGGCGGCGCGCCGGTGCACGCCGATGAACAGGCGGTGAGCGAATGATCCGCACCGCGCTGGTCGCCTCCTTGGCCCTGATCGCCGGCCCGCGACTGCTGGCCGTCGAAACGTTCCAACCCACCGATTTCGGCGGCAGCCCGATCATCATCGGCGCCGGCGCCCGCGCCCTGGGCATGGGCGGGGCGTTCGTCGCGGTCGCCGACGACGCCACCGCCAACACCTGGAACCCGGGTGGCTTGACCCAGCTCGAACGACCGGAATTCGCCGCCACCGGCGGCTACTCCCGGCGCGAGGACCATGGCCAGGACACCGTCACCACCGATTCCTTCGCCCTCGATCACGCCAGCGTCGTCGTCCCCTTTCAGCTGGGCGTACCGCAGACCGTCGCTTTGGCCTGGCAGCGCCAGCTCGACTTCACCAAGGCGGTGTCCTTCGTGCAGCGCGAATCCCTGCCCGACGAGGAACTCGTTTCGCGCACCCAGCTCGAACAGGAAGGATCATTCGCCGCCTGGGGCCTGAGCTACGCCATCGAACCCAGCCCGCGCCTGGCTCTGGGCGCGACTGTCTACCTGTGGGACGACGATCTCACCGGCGCCAGCGCCTACGAGCAAGATTTCCGCCGGGTGGTGACCGACACCATCACCCTGCCACCGGACCCTCCAGTCACCTCAGTCGACGATCTCCAGAATCACCAGCGCGTCGAAGTCGATCGCGGATTCAGCGTGGTGCTCGGCGGCCTCTACCGCGCCACCCCGGCTCTCACCCTCGGAGTGGTGATCAAGCCCCGCTACCGGCTGGAAACTGTGCAGTCCACCCGTTCGCGCCAGCGCACTGATGATGGCTTTGGCGGGGGGGGCACCGACATCACTACCAACACGCGGTCACGCAGCACCCTGCAGATGCCAACCAGCGTGGCGCTCGGCGCCGCCTATCGGCTCGGCGACCTGCGCACCATCAGCGTCGACGTGACCTGGACGCGTTGGCGCGAGCTGCTGGTCCGTAATGGCGCGAGCGAGGCGAGTCCGCTCCATTCCCAGCTCGAACCCGACGACCAGGACGACGGCATCGCGGTGCGCGCGGGCTATGAGCATATCCTGCTCTTCTCCTCCTTCGCCCTCGTACCGCGCTGCGGTGTGCTGTACGAGGAGATCCCTGGAGTCGGCGCGGTGCCATCGTTGGCGCAGGCGACGTCGGTACACGCGGTGACCGACCGCTATTACGGCGTGACCGTGGGCTTGAGCGCCTTCCAGAGCAACGTCCTCTACGATCTGGCGGCGCAAATGCGTTATGGGCCCGACCTGGGCTGGCAGAGCGGCGCCCCGGACGAAGAGTCGGATGTGCTCGGCTTCGTTGTCCGCGGCGGCGTCAGCTACCTGTTCTGACTGTTCTGAAGCTGTTTTGAACGACCCCGCTTACGAAAAGACCGGAGCCGGCTCAACGAGTCGGCTCCGGTCACTCCTCAATTCAGGCGCGATCGGATCGATCGGACGCGCTCACAATGCGCGCAGGCATCGCAACTGCCCCACTCGGGATCCTCGATGGCCCGCCACTCGTGGACACCGAAGCGGCAGAGTCGCGGAGCCATCCTGGCCAAGCGGGCGTTGATCACGGCGATCTCGCCGCCGTCGAGGACCGCGGTCATGGCATCGCTGTTCATGGCGGTCCTCAGTTCACCGTGATGGTCGCGGAAACCGCGGTTCCGCCGCTCCAACCCGGGGTTGCGGTGATCAGCGAGGTGCCGGCGGCGACGCCCGTGACGGTGAAGGTCGCGGTACTCGCCATGGCGTTGACCGTGACCGAGGCGGGGACGGTAGCGACCGCGGTGTTGGCGCTGGTCAGCGTCAACACGATGTTGTTGTGCACCTTGACGTTGGCGCTGTCGGCGATGTTGCGCAGGGTGACGGTCGCGATGCTGGTGTTGCCAGCGGTGATCGAGGTCGGCGCGAAGCTCAGCTTCAGCAGTGGGCGCTGCAGGTAGAACCACACCTGGGTCGTGGTGTTCAGGCTGATGTTGAAGTTTTTGGTCTGCTCGTAGTAGTCGGTGCACCAGCCGGTGGCGGTGTACGGGGTCGCCGGGAGATTCACGATCGCGTTGTTGTTCTTCCACATGTACGAGGTCGAGAAGCGGAACATCCCACAGTCGTTGGTCAGGTCGGATCCAGCCGCCTGGTTCAGCTGATTGCCGGCATTGTCGACGATGTAGGCCCGGGCGATGCCGTACTGGACGGCGCAGGCATGGGTGGGCAGGAGGGCGAGCGCGACCAGGGCCGAGGTGGCGAGGGCGGTGCGGATGAGGGCGTTCATGATCAGCCATGCTCCTTGATGCCGGCGACGCCAGCGACGGTGATGGACGAGCGGAGGGTGCCGGTGGATTCGGACGAGCCGGTGATCGCGACGGTGGCGTCGCCATCGGCGGGACCCGCGGGCGCGGCGATGATCCTGAAGGACACCGAACTCACGCCGGCGGGCAGGGTGACCGAGCGCGGCACGGTGACGCGATCGGGCAGGCCACTGACCACCTCGAATTCAACCGTTTCGGGCAGCGCAGCGGGCTGACCATCCTGGTCCACCACGCGAATTACTCCGGTCGCGTCGCCACCGCCGACGCCGAGGGCAGCTCCGCTCTCGAGGCCGATATGCAGGACGGAACTGTCTGCGGCTGCAAGTATTGTGGAGAATATCGTCACGCCGATGGTCGGCAGAAGACGGTGAAGGGTAGGATGCATCGAACCTCCGTTGTGTCAGGGTTGGTTGCAACATAGCCATTCATCTGTTGACAAAACGTTAAAATTGATGTCGGAGCATACGTTTCATGTGTTTCACCGGGACACGCGGCTCCCAGGAGCCCTGCATCGGGCGCAAAATGCAGGTCTATCAGCCAATACAGGGTGTGGCAAATCGGGACGCAAAAGGCCCATCCTGCACCGGGGGCTGGGGACCAGCGCTGAGACGACAAGGACCGCTAAGAATCGGGACCGCGTCCCAGCGAATCATCAGGCCGGCGTACACCCGCGCGTCAGGAAGGCCTCGAGCGATTTCGCAAGGTCGAGGTACTGGTCCCAGGTCTGCGGTTTGACCTGCACGCAGACCGCGCCCGCCTTCAGGCATTCGGCGCGCTCGGTCGGATAGCGGGACGATGAGAACACCACCACCGGGATCGCTGACCACGCCGGTTCAGCTTTGAAGATGCGCAGCGCGGCCAAGCCGTCGATCACCGGCATGCGCAGGTCGAGCACGATCACGTGGGGCAGCGCGTCCACCGGTTGCTGGCGCAGGAAGGTGAACGCGCGGGTCGCGCCTTCGGCGGTGAGCAACTCGATGGCGACGCCGGACTCGCTCACCGCCTGCACCATCAGGGTGACGTCACCACGGTTATCATCGACGACGAGCGCGCGTTTCACGCGGGGAATCCTGTAGGCTCGCCTACGTCGTCCAGGGGAATGCGCCGAGCGGACAACTCACCTCGATAGTCCGAATACCGACGCCCGGAACTGGGCCCCGGGCGGCCGCATCGCATACACGGAAAGCCCAGCGGCCTGATTGGCTCCGGTCACGAGACGGGGAACTCGTCACCGTGCATGCCGGCACGCAGGTCACCCGTGTGCCGTTCGGGATTACGTGCGATCGGGTTGGATGGCCGAACGATGGCCAGCGAAGCCGAACCATTCAGTCGTCGAGCACTCCGCGGGCGGGCTCAGCGCGATTGTTTCGGCGCGTCCGGCAGGTTGTACGCCCGTTGGTTGTAGAGGAGCGACGGAAGCAGTGCGTGCGCGAGTGCATCGCGTTCGAACTCGCGATCCAGAGGCATCGGCGTCAGACGATCGTCGTCGCAATGGTACTGCAGCGGCGGCGCGTGCGGCCGATGGATGACGATGCGATCGCCGACCCGGTAGCCGTGGCACTGGTCGCGCTGCATGATCGCGCGGCCGGGATCCCCGGCTGGACGCCGCAACAGGCTGACGCCGATCATCGGATGCGCATCGTCGATACCTGCGAGGTCGGCGAGGGTCACGGGAAGATCGATCTGGCTGGCTATGGAATCGTATCGGGCGGAGGCGATGCCCGGACCGATCAGCAGGCCGGGAATACGGAATTTGGTGAGCGGGATGTCGTCCTGACCCTTGACCCGGCCGTTGTGGTCGGCGACCACCAGGAAGATGGTGTCCTTGAAGTAGGCTTCGCTGCGCGCCAGGCGGAAGAACTCGCCGATCGCCCAGTCCGCGTATTTCACCGCGTTGTTGATCGTCGACTTCGGCTGGTCGTGCAACTCGATGTGCCCGTCGGGGAATTCGAACGGCGTGTGATTGCTGGTGCTGAGCATCAGCGCGAAGAACGGCTGGTCGCCATGGCTCTTGAAAATGTCGTTGGCCTGGCGCACCAGATCACCGTCGCTGACGCCCCAGGTACCGACGAATTCGAGATCGCCTTTGAAGGTCGGCTGGTCGTGGATCTGTCGGAAACCGTTGCCCAGCATGAAGCTGCGCATGTTGTCGAAGTGGCTTTCACCGCCGTAGATGAACTCCGTGTGGTACCCGTTGCGGCCGAACAGGTCGGCGAGGGTGAAGAAGCCGTTCTGCGACATGTCGAGCCGCACGACGCTCGCGCTCGGCCCGGGCGGAAAGCCGCTGATCACCGCTTCGATTCCGCGCACCGTGCGGGTGCCCGTGGCGTAGAGATGGGTGAACAGGGCCCCCTCTTCGGCCAGCGCATCGAGGGCCGGGGTGATGCCGAGGCCTCCGAGGCAACCGCAGAATCCGGCATCCAGGCTCTCCTGCAGGAAGATCACCACGTTGGGTCGGCGCGCGCGCGGGGTCGCCGCAGGCCGGTGCAGGGTCGGGGACTTGGGGTCGGCGGGGTGCTCGTCGAGGCCGGCGACGCGCAGCACCCGTGCCAGGATCTCGGCGTCGTCCATCCGGCCATACATGCGATCGGGGGCGTGTTCGTGCTTGAGCGAGTACACCGCGTAGGCGAGCGAGCAGGTGCCGTTGAGCGCGAGTTGGTTGACCAGGTGCTCCTGGCAGAACGCCGCGGTGCTGATGTTCACCGGACGGTGACCCAACGTCCCCCGCGCGCCGATGAAGAGCACGCCAGCGGCGAACGGCAGCACGATCAACCGGCGGCGCCACGACCAGGAATCCGCGCCGGCGATGGCGCCGCGCAGCGCTGTCCAGGTGATCCAGCCGACCACGGACATCGACGCCAGTGCGATGGCGATTCCGAGCTTCTGGTCAGCCCATATCGTGCGCAGCACTTCGCTGGGGTACTTGAGGTATTCGATGAAGATGCGATTCGGGCGGGAATCGTACTCGGCGAGGAACGGTGCCGAAGCGATCTCGAGGTACGTGGCGATCACCGCGAAAGCGGTCATCAGCAGCGCGAGCGGCGCGGCCCCGCGACGCACCGCCGTTGGCGGCAGGACCAACAGCAGCACCACCGGCAGCGCGAGCAGGTAGCTGGCCTGGACGCTGTCCATGCGCAGGCCGATCGCGAAGAGCCACCACCATCCCGTGGTATCGGTGACCCGTTGGTGGTTGAGCAGGACCAGCACCACGCGCGATAGGGTCCACAAGCCGAACAGCACCGTGCTGAGCACCACCACCGGAGCGAAAGGGCCGAGCCGAGCGAGCCTGGAGGTGGCTGAGACGATCAGGGAACGCGGCCTGTTGAGCATGGGCGGAATACTAGCAAGGGACAGAAAAACACTTCGGCAAACACGCTGGCGACGCGCGTGGCATGCGTTTTTCGGAACCGGTCAAGGGATCGACGCGACCGGGCAAGATTCCCGCTGAGCCGAGGCAACTCCGCGTTCATCGGAAAACGCAGCCGCACGCGTCGGACTGCGACCGGGTCAGCTTTCGGCTACCCCGCGTGACCTGACCCCCATCTCTGGTCCACCGATTACGAGAGAACCGGCTGGGGTTGATTGGATGGTACGTGTTGATGCGTGGATCTAAGCTCCGGGCAGGTGCGCTGGGCGTGCAGGAGTCGGAACTCAGCCGGCGTACGGTTTCCCAGCGAGCTATGTGGACGCTGCGTGTTGTAGAACCGGCGATGGGTCTCGATCGTGGCAACGGCATCATCCAGCGACGTGAACCAGTGCCGGTCGAGGCACTCGTCGCGGAATTTGCCGTTGAACGATTCGATGAACGCGTTCTGGGTCGGCTTCCCCGGATCGATGAAGTCCATGACGATGCCTTTCTGGTACGCCCACGCGTCGACCGCGCGGCTGATAAACTCCGGACCGTTGTCGACCGTGATGCGCTGCGGCGTGCCCCGATCCTGAAGTACCCGATCCAGCGTACGAACGACGCGCTGGGCGGGCATCGACGGGGTCACAGCGATCGCCAAGCATTCGCGGGTGAACACGTCGACAACGTTCAGCGTGCGGATGCGGCGACCGTCCGCGAGCTGATCGCTGGTGAAATCCATGCTCCAATGCACGTCGGGACGCGTCGGACAGGTCATGGGCTGCCGCTGCGTTCCGGCGATCTTCTTCCGACGTTTGCGGCGCACGGCCAAGCCTTCCTGGCGATAGAGCCGCTGGACGCGTTTATGGCTCACGACCATGCCTTCTCGCCGCAGCATCACCCACAGCCGGCGATAGCCGTACCGCGGATGCTTGGCTGCCAGCTCGCGCAGGCGCGTACGCAGTGCGAGCTGACCATCGCGGCGACTCCGGTAGCGCTTGGTCGAACGATGGACTCGGGACAGCCCGCAGGCGCGGCGTTCGCTGAGGGCATGATCGGTCATCATGCCCTCAGCTGCCAGCCGGCGATCTACGGGCGATTGTATTTTCCCGAGAGGGCATCCTTCAGGGCGACGTTGTCGAGCGACAGGTCGGCTACCAATCGCTTCAGCTTGCGGTTCTCGTCCTCGAGATCCTTCAGGCGCTTGGCTTCGCTGGCGTCCATGCCGCCGATCTTCGCCCGCCACCGGTAGAACGTCCCTTCGCTGATGCCCGCCTACCGGCACAGGTCAGCCAGGGCGACGCCGCCCTCGGCCTGCTTCCAGATCCCGATGATCTGCTGCTCGGTGAACTTCGATCGCTTCATGATGAACTCCGCTTCGGCTAGTAGCCGGAGTTCTCTCGTTTTCGATGGGCCAGTTTCCGGGGGTCAGGTCACTTGGAAAGGAGGAAGGGGTCGAGTACCACCTTCCTTCGAAAGCCCCATGACCTCGACACGTTGCTTGAGCATGGGCACCGACTAAGGACCTCATGGATGGTCGATGGCGCATACGAATCGTATGAATCATAAATGGCGAATTCATAGCCTATGCGTTATGCTGTTCTCGCCGTTCGATCTCGTTCTTGCGAGGCGAGGTGTGCCTGCTATTCCCAGCAACGAGCGATTTCGATCCTCCCGGAAACGAAAGGCCCAGGGAACGTACCATGACCCCAGCGACTGTATGTTCCACGGGCATCGAGGGCCTCGATGCGATTCTCGCAGGCGGTCTTCCCCGTGACCGGATGTATGCGATCGAAGGGGCTGCAGGCGTGGGGAAAACGACCCTGGCGCTGCAGTTTTTGATGGAGGGTGTTCAGCGTGGCGAGAAAGGCCTCTACATCAGCCTCTCAGAGACAAAGCCGGAGTTGGAGTCGGTGGCTCGTTCCCATGGATGGTCCCTGGATGACGTAGCGGTTGTGGACATGTCATCGCTGCAACAGTTGGCCGCGCCGGCTCAGAGCACGGTCTTCCACAGCTCGGAGGTGGAACTGAATCAAGCGACCAAGGCACTGATCAAGAACATCGAAGACGCCGACCCGAGCCGGATCGTCTTCGATTCGCTGTTCGAAATGCGTCTTCTCGCTCAATCGCCCATCCGCTACCGTCGACAGATGCTGGCGCTCAAGCAGGTGTTCGGGCTGCGGAAATGTACCGTCCTGCTCCTGGAGGACACCACGCTCGTTCCATCCGACATGCAGATCGCCAACCTGGTGAATGGGGTGATCCAACTCGAATCCACGAAGACCGACTACGGCTCAGAGCGCCGACGCTTATCGATCACCAAGTTGCGTGGTGTCAGCTTCATCGGGGGCAGCCATGACTACGTGATCCGCAAAGGCGGGCTGCAGGTATTCCCGCGCCTCATCGCGTATGACCGCTTCACCGACTACCCGACGGGCATCGCATCGAGTGGTGTCAAGAACCTCGACGCTCTCGTTGGCGGAGGGCTCAATAGAGGGACGAGCAGCCTGATCCTCGGTCCCGCGGGAAGCGGGAAATCGATCATCGTGACCCAATTCGCCTACGCCGCCGCCGAGCGTGGAGACCGGGTTCTCGTGCTCTCCTTCGAGGAGAGCACCCGCAATATGATGGAGCGCGCGAAGCTCCTCGGCGTGCCTTTAGACCAGCATGTCGCCAACGGCATCGTGACGATCATGCAGATCGACCCTGCCGATGTGACGCCAGGTGAGTTGGCCCAGGTGGTGATGAACCGGGTCGAGAAGCATGATGTCAAAGTCGTCGTCATCGACAGCCTCAACGGCTACCTGCAGGCCATGCCGCAGGAGCAGTTCCTCATCCTGCACATGCATGAACTGCTGGCATTCCTTGGCCGTCAGGGGGTGGTGACCCTCTTGATCCTTGCCCAGCACGGTCTGGTCATCGACATGTCGACGCCCGTGGATGTGACGTATCTGGCTGATACCGTCGTCGTGTTGCGGTACTTCGAGGTTCATGGTCACATTCGCAAGGCGATCTCGGTCGTGAAACGCCGCAATGGACCTCATGAGAATACCATCAGAGAGATGTCGATCGTGAACAACCGCCTCGTGATTGGTGAGGTCATCGAGGGATTCCAGGGGGTGCTGACCGGACCTCCCGTTACCGAGATCGTGTCCAAGCCGAAGCGGAGACATGCATCCGAGCCAGCCACGTGACCGCAACCCATCGCTGCCTCATACTCGCGCCAACAGGTGAGGACGGGGCATTGATCGGCGAGGTATTCACCTCCGATGGCCTGACAGTGAAGGTATGCAGCGACGTCCCTGATCTCTGCCGCGAACTGCGAGGCGGAGTCGGAGCGGTGGTCGTGGCCGAAGAGGCGGTGACGGCTGCGCATGCGGCTGAGATTCGCGGGTTGCTCGACGAGGAACCTGCCTGGTCTGTGGTTCCGTTTGTCATGCTGATGAGTTCGGGTGAAGGCGATGACGCTCACAGGATCGTCGATCTCTTCGGCATGCACGCCAAGGTGACGCTCATCGAGCGGCCCTGCCGGGCAGCGACACTCACGAGTGCGGTGCGGGTGGCGCTGCATGCGCGGGAACGGCAATATGAGATCCGCTCGCTTCTGGAACGCCTGGAGTCTCAGGCCAAAGAGCTATCGCGATCCAACGATGACTTAACCCGCTTCGCTTCGGCCGCATCGCATGATTTGCAGGAGCCGCTGCGCATGATCTCGAACTACCTGGGCCTGATCCAGGCTCGTAGCGTGAACCTCGAGGAGAATCTGCGCAAGTACCTCACGCACGCGATCGCTGGGGCCAGCCGGATGAATGGGCTGATCACCTCCCTGCTGGAGTATGCCAGAATCGGCTCCGCAGAGCCGGAACTTACGACATTCCCCGCAGCTGAAGCGGTAGCCGAAGCCTTGGCAAATCTACGTCTGAAAATCGACGAAGTGAAGCCAGCGATCGACATCGCCGAACTGTCGACGATCACAGCGGATAAGACGTTGATCGTGCAGATTTTCCAGAATATCATCGGCAACGCGATAAAATATCGTTCCGAAACGCCCCACATAGCTGTTTCGTCGAGCCAGACCGAACGCGAGTGGATCTTCACCGTTGGTGACAATGGGATCGGGATAAAGGCCGACAACCTCAAACGCATATTTGAGACTTTTCAGCGCTTGCACGTCTCGGACTACGCGGGATATGGAATCGGCTTGGCTACGTGTAAGCGGATCGCAGAGATGCATGGGGGAGAGATCTGGGTCGAATCGACGTACGGGGTCGGATCGCGGTTCTTCTTCAGTGTCGCTAGAAGGATCGAACGACCATCCGTTTCCATAGATGTCCTTGCCTCCTGAGGCTTGCGGAATTCGAATCATCCAGAGCCACCCGATTCGACGTTCCCGGGTCTGGCCTCCCGGCTCGTTCCAACCATGTGCCTACACCGCTTGATCTCCTTTAGCTCGCGGAGAAGGTCCCTCCGCCATGCTGCAGCGGCTCGCCATCCAACGCAGGGCGATCACAGAACCAGGCGGACATGAATCCTGGACCTGAGCGTCTCCTATGAATTCCACCAACGAGCCGTCTTCAGACTTCGTCGGCAGCTCGGGAATCGACCACGCCTCTGACGATGTTGGTGCGCATGCTGCGCGCGAAGCCTTCCTTGCTCGCTTCGGAAACGCCACGGCGCGAATCGCGGACCCGCACGAGATCACCCAGATCGCAGCTCGCTTGCTCGGACAGCACCTCGGTGTCAACCGCTGCGCCTACGCCGACGTCGAGGCGGATCAGGACACCTTCAACCTCACCGGCGACTATAACCACGAGGTCCCCAGCATCGTCGGTCGCTATCGCTTCGCACAATTCGGTGATGAGTGCCTACGGCTGATGCGCGCCGGAGAGCCCTACGTGGTCAGCGACGCGCAGGGCGATCCGCGCACACTCGCTGCTCGTGAAGCATACGCCCTCACCCTGATCCGCTCCGTCATCTGCGTGTCCGTGGTCAAGGGTGATCGATTCGTCGCGGCGATGGCCGTGCATCAGGCGACGCCGCGCGTTTGGCGAACAGACGAGATCGATCTGGTTCAGACCGTCGCCGAGCGGTGCTGGGATTTTATCGAACGGTCACGGATCACCCGTGAGCTTCGTGAGAGCGAGCAGCGTTTGCGTACGGCTCTCGAGGCAGCGCGCCAGGTCGCCTGGGAATACGATTGCGCCCGGGACAGCGTCAACTGGTCGCATACCGCGGCGTCGGTGCTCGGCATCTCCGGGCATGGCGCCATCGCTACCGGATCCGGGTGGATCGCGGCGATCCACCCAGCTGACCGCGACATCCACGTTGCCGCGATGGCGCGGGCGATGCGCGATGGGTCCTACGATGCCCAGTACCGTTGGACGAGGCCCGACAGCGGTGCGGTGGTTTGGGTCGAGGCAACCGGTCGGGCGAGGCTCGATGCTTTCGGCAACCCGATGGGGGTCACCGGCCTCCTTGCCGACGTCACCGAGCGGAAGCGTGAGCAGGCGGCGCTGGCGTTCGCGGAGCGCACGTCGCGAGCGATCATCGATGGTATCTCCGACGGCTTTTTCGTGCTCAATCGCAACTGGCAGTTCACCCACATGAACCGGGAGGCTGAGCGGATTCTATCCCCGGCCTCATCCAGGCAGAGGACTTCGACAACGGCGGCGAGGGAATCGGCTACCATGACCTCGACGCAGCGAACAGCGGAGGCGGGTACCGCAGCACTGCCGTCGACATCCGTGGGACGAGCGATGCAGGCGGTGGCTGGCAGGTCGGTTGGTTCAGCCCCGGCGAATGGCTCGAGTACTCGGTGAACATCAACGCCTCGGGTTCCTATGACATCAGCGCGCGGGTATCCAATGGTGGTTCCGGCGGCACCATCCACGTCTCCATCGATGGAGCCGACGTCACCGGGGCGATGACCTTCGCCAACACCGGCAGCTGGGATACCTTCCGCGATATCATCAAGGCCAACGTATCGCTGACCACTGGCATGCATGTGCTGCGCATCACCTGCGACGCGGGCGGCCTCGATTGCAATGCTCTGAACGTCATCGCCACGCCGGTGTGGAACGTCCCGACCTTCTCCGCTGTCCTCCAGGCCGAGCATTTCGATCAGGGGGGCGAGGGTATCGCTTACCACGATGTCGATGCGGAGAATCATGGCGGGGGCTATCGCACCTCTGGTGTCGATATCCGTGCCTGCGTCGATGCCGGCGCTGGTTGGCAAGTAGGATGGCTCAACCCGGGCGAATGGATGCAGTACACCGTCGACGTCACAAGCCCGGGAACCTACGACCTCGACGTGCGGGTCGCCAGCGGCTACAGCGGCGGCACCATGCACATCTCGATTGATGGCGTCGACGTGACCGGAGCCATGAGTGTCGGCAATACCGGTGGATGGGATTCCTGGCTGACCGTGACGCGACGCGGTGTCCCGATCAGCGCTGGACGCCGGGTGATCCGCTTCACCCTCGATTCGGGGGCTCTGGACCTCAACTGGATCCAGGTGTCACCTGCCATGCCGTCTGGATTGGGTTGATCGAATAGGCTGGTACCACTGCGTGTCGCGCTGCGTGCGCCGAGCCTTCCGCTGCGGCGACGGTTTCGACCACCGCGCTATGTCGACTGGGGACCGGCCTGCGCGCGAAGGCGCTGCTCCTTGGTGTCGTGTCGGCGCAGGACGCCTTCCGCGTGCACTTCGGGGTTGGAGTCGGTCGGGTTCGCCGGTGTCTGGTCCTCCTTCGCCGTGGCGCTGCACATCAGCAGGTCGGCGAGTTGGAGCAGCCCGTCCCAATCCGCGGCCTTGGTGATGAAGCTCTCCTTGGACAGGACGTTGGCGGCGATGAGCTGGGCATACTCCCGTTCGGCCGAGAAGATGTAGACGGGGGTGTCGTCGTAGACCTCCGAACCGCGCAGGAAGCGGAGGAGTTCGCCGCCCGTCACGGCCGGCAGGAGCGAATCCAGGAGAATGCAGTGCGGCGGCGGCAGGTCGCGCGCCGTCTCCTTCATCTGGAAGTAGTGCTTGGCCTTGTTGCCGTGGTCGATGACCACCAGCTGGCACGCGTGGCCGCGCTCGCGCAGGGCTTCCTCGAGCAACACGGCGTCACCAGCGTTATCCTCCACATATACGATCGTGGGAATGTGGTTCTGCGTCGTGTTGGGCATGCACTACGGTAGCCGAAGTGGGACTCAGCCAATTGATATCCCCAGCCCTGCAAAGTGCAGCGCAACAGCGGACTGTCAGCCAGGGTTCCAACAACCAGGGGCCCGGCCGACGATAATCTTCGCGAGTCCAATCGACGTCGCTGTGGACAATGGCAAGCGCCCCAACCGCATGTGCTCCATGCAGTGCGGGCCGGTCCATCTTTTGCCACTCGCACGCCGACCCTGCGGCCCGGCACAGTTCGCTGCACAGTGTGCTCACGTTCTTGGGTCTGCAGGTCAGGCCCTGTTCGAGCACCGCCGCCACCCGCTTCAGCGCCTCGAGCGCGAGCCCCAAAGGCCGGGCGGGGTCTCAGTGCTGAGTAAGTGCCGAAGGACTTGGCGTACCAAAACAAAACCCTGTAAGCGCAAGCGCTTACAGGGTTTCTGGTGCCCGAGAGAGGACTCGAACCTCCACATCTTTAAGGGATACTAGGACCTGAACCTAGCGCGTCTGCCAATTCCGCCACCCGGGCATGGGTTGGGAGGGCGAACGATAGATGGGACGCCGGGCGTTGCAAGGGCGTGGGAACCGGCGCTCAGGATGCGACGGTCCCGCAGGCGTAGATGCCCGCCGGAAGCAACCGGGGATCGTCGCGGTGGGCGACGGCGAGCTCGCCGCACCCGGGATCGACGAAGCCCGCGGTGGCGAGGACGTTGGCCAGGGCGCGGCGCTGCACGCCTGGGGTGTGCGCGGTCAGCAGGAGGCGGCCAGCCGGTTCGAGCACGGCGCGGCATTCCTCGGCCAGGATCTGCACCTGCTCGTCGAAATCCCAGGTCTCCTTGTCCGCGCCGTGGCCCCAGCTCGGCGGGTCGGCGAGGATCAGCCGGTAGCGAAAGCCCTTGCGCGCGGAGTGGGCGAGGAAGCTGCGCGCGTCGTCGTGGATCCAGCGTACCCGGCCCTCGCCCAGCGCGCTCGCGGCTTCGCTCTCCTTGCCCCAGGTCAGCACGCCCTTCGCCGAATCGACGTGGAAGACCTCGGCCCCGGCCGTGGCCATGGCCAGCGAGGCCGCGCCGGTGTAGGCGAAGAGGTTGACGGTTTTGGGCGCCTGTCCGAGCTGCGCGCGCAGCCCGGCGACCGCCGTGTTGAGCAGCTGCCACACCGGATCCTGCTCGAAGAAGGCACCGCAATGGCCGAACGAGGTGAAGCGCAGGCGCAGGGCGAGTTCGCCGCCGTGCGGCGCCGCCCAGCGCAGCCACAGGTCCGCGGGCTCCGCGCCGCGATGCGTCCAATAGCCGCCGCCGTCCTTGGTGCGCACCACGGTCGCGACCGCCGCGGACCAGGCGTCGGCACCGAGCCGCTTCCGCCAGATCGCCTGCGGCGAGGGCCGATCGACCAGCACGCCGGCGATCCGCTCGAGCTTGCGGCCGCCGCCGCTGTCGAGCAATTCGTACCCGGGCGACGGGCGCGCGACCAGATCGCCATCGACCAGCGGCTCACCCATTGCCA
>JACDEC010000343.1:2980-4381 GCA_013816645.1 Planctomycetota bacterium | reverse complement strand
GCCGGCGACGGCGACAAGCGCATCCGCGCCCCGCGGCCGATGCGCTGGGTCGACGCGCGCTGCGGCCGCACCCTGGCCGCTGCCGCCGCAGAGGTCACCGTGCGGATGACGCGCGGGCAGACCCTGCTGCTCGAAATCGAACCCGCATGATACGCGTCGCCTCGGTCCTGGCGATGCTGACGCTGTTGTCCGGCGCCGAGCCGATGCCGGTGTTCCCGGATCCCCCACGCCTGGCGACCACCGCCGCCGAGCTCGCGGCCACCCGCGCGCACACCGGCTTTCCCCAATTGCGCGACCAGGCGTTGGCCGCGGCCGATCCGCTGCTGACGACCCCCGTCACCCTGCCCGCCGGGCACGGAAGTTGGATCTTCTATTACGCGTGTCCGGACGACGGCTCGACGCTGCAGATGGTCACACCCAGCGAGCATCGCTGTCCCGCGTGCGCCAAGACCTATGGCGACGAGCGCACCGTCGCGGCCTACCGCTCGCAGCTGCACGCTGCCGCCGAGACCGCGACCGTCACCCTCGGTTGGGCCTACGCCTACTCGGGCGACGAACGCTACGCCGTCGAGGCCCGCCGCATCCTGGTCGGCTTCGCCGCGGCCTATCCTGGCTACCCCCAACGCCAGGACCGCTGGGGCCGCAAGGGCTGGCTGGCGCCGCTGGGCGGGCGCCGCTACGTGCAGAGTTTGGACGAGGCCGTCGGCATCATCAAGCTGGCCCACGGCTACGATCTCACCCGCACCGCCGCCTGCTGGTCCGGCGAGGACCGCGCGCTGGTCGAGCGCGACCTCTTTGGTCTGACCGCGCAGACGCTGCTCCAGTTCAACCACGGCATCAACAACCACCAGACCTGGTACAACGCGGGCCTGATGGCGATCGCCTCGGTGCGCGGCGACACCGCGCTGGTCGAGCGGGTGCTGAGCATGCCCGGCGGGTACCGCGACCAGCTCGCGCGCAGCATCGGCAGCGACGGCCTGTGGTACGAGGGCACCATGTCCTACCACAGCTACGCCCTGCAGGCGATGATCGCGCTGATCGACGCCGGGCGCCGGCTCGACCTGCCGCTCGAGCGCGAGGCGAAGGTGCGTGCGTTCATCGCCGCGCCGCTGGACGCCTGCTATCCCGACGGCAGCTTCCCCGCGATCAACGACGGCGACCCCGGCCATTTCAGCATGTTCACCTTCGCCTTCGCCTGGGCCTGGTCGGTCTACCGCGAGCCGCGCTTCGCGCAGGCCGCGGCGTGGGGTGATCCGGCCAAGCTCGCGGCGTTGCTCGGTCCGGACGCCAAACCGCAATGGCCGGTGAGTCGGCGTTCGCAGGATCTCGGCGGCGTCGGCCAGGCGGTGCTGCGCCGCGGCGAAGGCGCCGACGCGGTGTGCGCGTTCCTCGACTACGGCC
>JACDEC010000343.1:0-2970 GCA_013816645.1 Planctomycetota bacterium | reverse complement strand
ACTACGGCCAGCACGGCGAGGGCCACGGGCACTTCGACAAGCTCAACCTGATGCTCTTCGCCAACGGCCGCGAATGGCTGCTCGATCCGGGTCGCCTGACCTACAGCCACAAGGAGTACAAGACCTGGGTCAAGCACACCGCCGCGCACAACACCGTGACGCTCGGCGGTCGCTCGCAGCGGCCGGTCACCGGGAAGCTGCTGTTCCTGTCCAGCGGCGAGCGCTTCGACGCCTGCGCCGCGACCAGTGATGGCGCCTATCCCGGGTCGACGCTGACCCGCCACCTCGTGCTCACCGACCGCTTCCTGGTCGACGACTTCACCGTCGTCAGCGCTCAGGAGCAGCAGGTCGACTGGTTCGCGCACGCGCTGTCCGGCGAACTGCGCCCGCTCGCGGTCGCCGCCGCCCCCACCACGATCGTCCCCGGCGACAAGGATGCCTACCAGCACCTGAGCGACGCCACCGCGCGCGCAGTGGATGGGGACACGCGCTGGGATTTCCTCGCCGACCCGGCGAATCCCCAGGCGCCGATCCTGCGCCTGAGGTTGGCCGGCGCCGGGCCGGAGCAGCTGATCGCCACCACCGGCATCGGCTACCGCGTCGACCAGCGGGTGCCGTGCCTGATCCGCCGCCGCACCGCCGCCAACACGCGCTTCACCGCCGTCTACGACCTGTCCGGCAGCGGCGACGCGGTGCGCGGCGTGCGCGCGAGCGCTTCTCCGAAGCGGGTGATCGTGACCACCGCCGCGGGCGACTGGGATCTCATCCTGGGTGACGAGGGCGTGACCTGCACCCCGCCGCCGACGCCGTGAGCGAACGCGACAGCGTCGACGTCGCGGTGATCGGCGGCGGCGCCGCCGGCCTGATGTGCGCGATGACCGCCGGAGCGCGCGGGCGTTCGGTGGTGGTGCTCGACCACGCCGACCGCCTGGGCAAGAAGATCCTGATCTCGGGTGGCGGGCGCTGCAACTTCACCAACCGCGACGCCGGTCCGCAGCACTACCGCTCGCAGAACCCGCACTTCTGCCGCTCGGCGCTGGCGCGCTACGCGCCCGCGGATTTCCTCGCCCTGGTCGAGCGCCACCGCATCGCCTGGCACGAGAAGACCCTGGGCCAGCTGTTCTGCGACGGCAGCGCCAAGGAGATCGTCGCCCTGCTGCTCGCCGAGTGCGCCGCCGCCGGGGTGATGATCCGCACCGGCGCGCTGATCGCCGGCGTCGAGCGCATCGCGGGTTCGTCGCGCCGCTTCGCCATCGACCTCGGCGGCAGCGTGGTCGAAGCGACCTCGCTGGTGCTCGCCACCGGTGGGCTGTCGATCCCGACCATCGGCGCCAGCGACCTCGGCTACCGCCTGGCCCGCCAGTTCGGCCTGGCCATGGTCGCGACCGATCCGGCATTGGTCCCCTTCATCCTGCGCGCCGATGGCGGCTACAGCGCGCTCAGCGGCATCGCCGTCCCCGCGCGCGTAGCCTGCAACGGCGAATCATTCGACGAAGCCCTGCTCTTCACCCACGCCGGGCTGAGCGGCCCGGTGATCCTGCAGATCTCGAGTTGCTGGAACCACGGCGACGAGGTCGCCATCGACCTGCTGCCCAGCGCGGACGGCGCGCAGATCCTGATCGCGGCCAAGCGCGGCGGTTCGCCCGCGACCATCGCGCGGGTGCTGCACGACCACCTGCCCAAGCGCCTGGTCCAGCACTGGGCCGGTCCGCACGACCTCGAACGCCCGGTGGCGCGCGCGACCGATCAGGACCTCGCCCGCGCGGCGCGCGCCTTCCACGCCTGGACCCTGGTCCCGAGCGGAACCGAGGGCTACCGCAAGGCCGAGGTCACCCGCGGTGGCATCGATACCGCCGGGCTGTCGTCGAAGACCATGGAAGCACGCGCCGTGCCCGGCCTTTATTGCGTCGGCGAGATCGTCGACGTCACCGGTTGGCTCGGCGGCTACAACTTCCAATGGGCGTGGGCCTCCGGGCACAGCGCCGGCGAAGTTGCCTGACCAGCGGCACACCGTTTGGCACATGGACAGCGGGTCGTCCACCCGGCAACGTCTGCGACAGCCCCCGAGGTCCCATGCGCATCGACAGCGGATTGCTCCCCGGCCACGTGCTGCAACGCGCCGCGAAGGGCGCTACGGCCAAGCTGGTCGGCACCGCCACCGCCTCCGGCCGGATCACCGCTACCATCGCCGTGGCCGGCAAGACCGTGCGCGGCTGGGCGCGCCGCCCGGTCGGGCACGCGGCCTACGGAGCCTTCAACGTGAAGCTCGCCGGCATCCCGGTCGGCGGTCCCTACACCGTCACCCTCGCGGTCGGCGACGAGCGCGCCGAAGTGCGCGACGTGTGGGTCGGCGACCTCTGGCTGATGGCCGGGCAGAGCAACATGGAAGGTTGCGGCGATCTCGCCGACGCGGCGCAGCCGCACGCGCAGGTGCGGGCGTTCTCGATGGCCAATCGCTGGGGACCGGCGCGCGAACCGCTGCACCACCTCGCCGAGTCGCCCGACCTGGTGCACAACGGCGGCACCCAGGAGACGCGCGAGCAGGCGGCGCGCGGCAAACGCGCGCGCATCAAGGGCGCGGGCGTCGGCACGCGCTTCGGCAACCTGATGCAGGAGCGCACCGGGGTCCCCCAGGGGCTGATCGCGGTGGCGCACGGCGGCACCACCATGGAGATGTGGGATCCCGCGCGCCGCGAACTGGGCGGCGCCTCGCTCTACGGTTCGATGCTGGCGACCATGCGCGCGGTGGGCCAGCCGATCGCCGGCGTGCTCTGGTACCAGGGCGAGGGCGACACCAGTCCCGAAGCGGTGCCGCACTACACGCGGCGCATGCAGGACTTCGTTGCTGCGGTGCGCACCGACCTGCGCCAGCCCAAGCTCCCGTTCGTCGTCGTGCAGATCGGACGGGTGATCGGCAACGAGGGCGCCGGCCCGAACTGGAACGCGCTCCAGGAGCAGCAGCGCCTGCTG
>JACDEC010000342.1 GCA_013816645.1 Planctomycetota bacterium | reverse complement strand
GGCGGAACCCTGCGCACCGGCCGCGCCGGCCGGTCCCGTCGCGCCGATCAACGCGACACCCGCGCCCCACGCTCCGGTGGTCTTCGGCCCGTAAAGTCGCGACACCGCGGTATCGAGATAGAAGTCGCCGTTCGCGCCCAGTCCCGCAGCGGGGACGCCGCTGCCGTTGAGCACGGTGCGACCGTCCACCCCAGCAACGCCCGCAGCGCCGATCGGGCCCTGCGCGCCAGCCGGACCCTGGGGTCCGGTCGGCCCGCTGATGATCACGCCCGGCGCCAGCTTGGCGGCGGTCACGGCGCCATCGACCAGTCCCGCGGTGCCGACCGCGCCCGCGCTCACCGAGAAGGCAGTGGTCGCCTGCAGGCCGGGAATCAGGGCGATGTTCGGGGTCAGCGCGGTGAGCGCACCGGAAGCCTCCCCCACCTCGACCCGCAGGGCCAGGCCGCTTTCCGCGAGGACCGTAGCGGCGAAGCCGCTGAGCTGGATCGCGTACAGGCCATCGACCACCGTCACCGACTGCTCGGCGCTCTGCCACAGCTGAGTGCCCACGCCGTCGAGGATGGAGAAGCGGAAGAAGCGCGCGCCGGATACCGGGAGGCCGTCCTCAACCAGCCGGCCTTGATAATTCAACGACGGCGCCGGCGGAGCCACACCCTCGGCGGCGACCAGGGGCGAGGTCGCGCAGACCGCGAGGAACAGGATGCTAGGCAGGAGGGGTAGGCGCACGGGTTGGAGTCCTGGATGGTGGTAAAAAAAGGTTGGGCTTCAGCCAGGGCCGGTGGGCGTGGATGCCTGATTGCCGGGGAAAAAGCCGTGGCGCACCGATATTGCCGTGCCGCCCGCCGACACCGCCGTGGCGGTCTGGGGGGGGCACCGTCTCGCCGACCACCGCGCCGCCGGTCACCTCCACGCCGCTAGGCAAGGTCGCTCCCTGCACCGCGCCGGCGGTGCCGCTGGGTGCGACCGTGGGCGTGACCGACGCCTGCGGCGGGGTCGGCCCATTCCCGCCGGATGACGAGCCGCCGCCGCATCCGGATGCTGACAGCGTCAGCGCGGCGAGCAGCGCCAGGGATCGACGGACGTAGCAGCTTTGGTCAGGCTGCGGCAGGTTCTTCGACATGATGACAACCTCCTCGGCGGAACGATCGGTCTAGGCGAAGCGACCAATCGAGTCACGCCGAAACGCCCGTGCGTCAAAAAATCTTGGAAAAATCGCGGAGAAAACCGATCGATCGTATCAATTGCCGCGAACGCAACGCCGCGGCGACGCTAGCGTCGCCGCGCTGCGAGGTGTGGCGATGTCGGCTCAGGTGCCGGGCGCGCCATCCTCGTCCCGGGTGAGATCGCGCAGCTCCTGCCCAGTCCATCCGATCAGGCGGTCCTGCACGGCAACCAACTCCCAATCGAAACGTGCGAGCAGTTCGCGCGGCAGGCAGGCGGTGGGCGCCGTCAACAAACCGACGCAGGCGGCCAGCCAGCCGCACAGCTGCGCGGGCGCGTAGCCGGCGCGCAGCGCCGGAGCTCCGACCGAGCCGTGCAGCTTGGCCAACTTGCGGCCGCGCCGCTCGAGCAGCAGGAGGTGATGGCGGTAGACGTGTTCGCGGTAGCCGAGCAGGCGCTGCAGCGCGACCTGGGTAGCGGTGCTGGTGGCGATGTCGCGGCCGCGCACCACCCGATCGACTCCGCTCGCGGCGTCGTCGACCACCACCGCGAGATGGTAGGCGACCGCGCCGTCGCGGCGCCTGACCACCGGATCGCCGAAGGCAGCGGTGGGATCCTGGGCGAGGTCGAGACCGCCCTCGTCGCGCGGTTCGACGCGCCCATCGGGCAGGCGGCAGCGGATGGCATCGCCGCATGCCCGCCAGCCGCCGTCGGGCAATCGCCGGTCGCGGTCGCGGTTGTCATAGGCCCAGCCACCGTCCGGCGCGCGGCGCCCCAGCTCCTGCAGATCGGCGCGGCTGGTCGGCGACGGGTAGAGCGCGCCGACGGCCTGCAGGCGATCGAGCGCCTCCTCGTGGCGCGCGGCGTGCGCGGACTGGGTCTCGACCACGTCCCAGTCGAGCCCGAGCCAGGCGAGATCAGCGACCATCGCCGTCGCGAACTCGGCACGGCAACGTTCGCGATCGAGGTCCTCGAGCCGCAGCACGATGCGGTCGCCGCGGCTGCGCGCGTCGAGCCAGGCGAGCAGCGCCGCCAGCAGCGTCCCGGGATGCGCCGGCCCGGTCGTCGACGGCGCGAAGCGGCCGGTGGGCATGGTTGGCATGGTGGCGCTTGCGCCGCACGGGGAATGGTCGAGATGCTGGCGTGCGTGCTTTCTTCATCCCGACCGCGCTGGCCGTGCTGCTCGCAACCGCGTGCCCGGCTGCCGAGCGCGCGGCGCTCGACGAGGAGATCATCGACCGGGTGCCCGTGGGGCGACAGGCGGTGGCGCGACTGGTCTCGCACCTGGCGCTCGGCGGTCACCGCGTTCCCGCCGGAGCCTGGGGCGTCATGCCCGCGCTCGGCGCGCACGTCGGCGTGCCGCAGGTCGCCTCGGTGACCATCGGGGCCCTGTTCGACGACGAGCTCTGGCGATGGACCAACCGCTCCAACATCCCCCTCACCGGCGGCCTGGGCATCCGTCCGCTGGTGCGCCTCGAACCGGGCGTCGCCGGCGGCAAGGCCGGCGTCGGCATCGCCTCGTTCTGGCTCGCCGAAGCCGATCCGCTGCTGGTGCCGGGAGCGGGGTGGTCGCTGTCGGCGAACGTCCTGCGCACCTGGGGCGACCCGTGGGCGGTCGCGCCCAACCAGACCTTCGTCGGCGGCGAACTCGGCATCCACGTCCTCGGCGTCGATCTGCGCCTGGGACCGTATTGGCGCACGGCCGGCGGGGCGCGCGACGAGAACTGGTTCCTGGGCGGGAGCATCGGCTTCGGTTTTTAGTTGGGGGAGCCGCATCAGGCGGCCTCCCCCAACGAACGCGCCTCCGGCGCTGCCCCCTTGATCCAGTGGGATAGGCGAGGCGGCGGCGACCGAGACCGGCGCGCACCCGGTTGCTTGGCCGGGCTTCCTGCCCACGCTGGCGCCTCCTCGGAGGAAGCTGCCATGAGCGAGACCGCGACTGTCGACCTGGTGGTGATCGGGGCCGGACCCGGCGGCTACGTGGCGGCGATCCGCGCGGCGCAGAAGGGCCTGTCGGTGGCGCTGGTCGAGAAGAAGGCCGAGCTCGGCGGGACCTGCCTGAACTGGGGCTGCATCCCGACCAAGGCGCTGGTCCAGACCGCGCGCACCATGTCGACCATCGCCCATGCCGGCGAGTTCGGCGTCACCGGCGCCGGAACCGCGAAGGTCGATCCGGCGGCGCTCAAGACCCGGCTGCGCGGCATCGTCGACACGCTCAACCGCGGCATCGCCGGACTGCTCAAGAAGCACAAGATCCAGGTCATCCCCGGCGCGGCGTCCTTCACCGGGCCGTCGAGCCTGAAGATCGCGGTGCGCGACGGCGCGCCGCGCGAGCTGCGCTTCGCCCACGCGATCGTCGCCACCGGCTCGACGCCGGTCGAGATCCCGGCGTTCCCCTTCGTCAAAGGCAAGGTGGTGAGCAGCGACGATCTGCTGTTCCGCGACCAGCTGCCGCACTCGCTGTGCATCATCGGCGGCGGCGTCATCGGCTGCGAGTTCGCCAGCATCTACTCGCAGATGGGCGTGCCGGTGACGGTGGTCGAGGCGCTCGACCAGGTGCTGCCGATGACCGACAAGGACGTCGCCGACGTCGTCGCCAAGGCGCTCGGCAAGCGCGGCGTCGCGGTCAAGGTCGGCGCCAAGGTCGAAGCGGTCGACGCCAGCGGCGCCGAGTGCGTGGTGCGCCTGGCCGGGGGCGAGACGATCACCGCCGCCGAGGTGGTGGTCGCGGTCGGCCGTCGTCCCAACGGCGCGAACCTCGGGCTCGAGGCGCTCGGCGTGACCGTCGAGCGCGGCGCGATCGCCACCGATGGCGCCTGCCGCACCGCGGTGAGCACGATCTTCGCGATCGGCGACTGCAACGGGAAGATCCAGCTCGCCCACGCCGCCAGCCACGACGGCATCGCCGTGGTCGACACCATCGCCGGCGGCCACGCCCATTTCGCCCAGAGCGCGACCTGCCCGGGCAACATCTTCACCGACCCCGAGGTCGGCATCGTCGGCCTGACCGAGAAGGCGGCCCAGCAGCAGAAGCTCGCCGTGAAGGTCGGGAAGTTCCCCTACCGCACCCTCGGCCGCGCGCTGTGCGCCGGCGAGACCGATGGATTCTTCAAGGTGGTCGCCGACGCCGCGACCGAGCAGATCCTCGGCGTGCAGATCGTCGGCGCGCACGCCACCGACCTCATCCAGCAGGGTGTACTGATGGTCGCCGGCGAGATGACGCTCTCGGCG
>JACDEC010000341.1 GCA_013816645.1 Planctomycetota bacterium | reverse complement strand
CAGCGCACCACCGTCGATCGGGCGGGCCAGGACCGCGACCGCCGGTTGCACCGTGGCGTAGCTGTGCAGCACGAGCAACGCAGCCAACGCGGCGAGTGCGCAGAGGAAGCCGACGACGGCGAAGGCGCGCGACATCACGGCGCCCCGGTGAGCAGACGGGTGAAGCCGGATCCCTGCAGCAGCAGCGTCCCGTGCAGGATCGCGATCAGATAGGTGGCGACGCCAGCGATGAACAGCCCGAGGCCGGCAGGCAGCAGACGCTCGCGCACCGCCTGCGCTCCCCCGAAGCGGACGGCAGCGCCGCGCACGAGCAGGGCGACGACGCAACTGCCCCAGACGTTCTCCAGCATGTTCGAGGAGCCGAGCAGGATGCCGACGGGATGCAGCCAGAAGCCGGCGAAGCATTGGCGCAGGCCCGCGACCAGGGCGGTGACCAGCGCCCCGCAGCCGATGGCGGTGGTGGAAGCGCCGGCGCCAGCCGAGTTCGCCTGCTGCGCGTTGACCTCGGTGGTGAAGGACGCGAAATACCACATCTTCGTGTCGTAGGCCCAAGCGAAGCGCAGGTTGTCTCCGCCGATGCCCGATGAGATGGATAGGAAGGCCCAGGCGCCGACCAGGATGCCCAGACCCAATCCGCCGATCGCGAGGACGGCGAGGGTACGGGCGCGCACGCCTTCGCGACGTCCGGCTTCGATCAGTTCCAGTTGCGCGCCGGGTACGTGGAAGGTGGTGGTGGCGAGGAACATGCTGGCGAGGAATCCGAACAGCACGACCTGGGGGCCGAACTGGGCGACGCCGCCGAGGGTGCTCAGGATCAAGGTGGCGTTGTAGGGCGTGAAATAGCCGAAGAGCAGGCCGCACTCCGCCCGCAGGCGGGCGCTGACCACGCCGATGACGATCAGGTAGGCGAGCAGCACGGCGAATCCGGCGGGCGCCAGGCCGATCCACCAGCACCACGCCGCGGCGCCGGTCAGGCAGGCGAGCACGATGAGCAATGCGGCGCGCGGTGGGACCGGCTCGCTCGACGGCTGCCGCTCGCCCGCGGCGATGCGTTTGGCGACCTCGAGAAGATGCCGGCGGGCGAGGAACAGGATGACGACGAAATAGGCGAGGTAGGAGCCGATCTGCAGCTCCACCCGGCACGGGTATCCTGGTTCCATGTCCAGGCCGGTGCGCTGGCCGAGCCAGTAGAGGCTGCGGAACAGCCAGAAGCCGGCGACCAGGCTGGCGAGGACGTTGAGTTCGAAGAACACGGCGATGCCGACATACACCGCGCTGACGCTGAACAGGACCTCCCACATGTGTCCCCAACCCGGATCGCTGAAGTACGCCTTCAGTGGCAAGGCGATCGACGGATCGGGAACCGCCTCGATGTGGGTGTGCCAATAGCACGCCTGGCACCACAGCAGAGCCGCAGCGAAGGCGCCCCAGAACCAGCGGTTGTTCCACAGTCCCTGACCCTCGACGCCGATCAGGCGCCCGACGCCCTTGAGCAGCGGCAGGGGCAGGCGTTCGTGTTCGATCCACGGTTTGCGCAGGAGCATGGTGCAGCCGAACACCGCGCCCATCAGCAGGGTCATGAACGACGCCCACGCCGTCAGGCACACGCCCCATTCGGACCACGGCACGCCGCCGGTGGCGACCAGGGAAAGCTTCCCCGGAGCGCCGGCGATGGGCAGCGCGCCGGCGCGGCGCGCCGGGTCGAGCTGTTCCCAGCGTTCGGGCGTCACCGGCCGGCGACCCCGCAAGGTGGTCTCCAACGCGGCCACGCTGAGCATGCGCACGTTGCAGACGCGCGCACGCCCACCGCCGTCGGCCGAGATGCGCATGACCAGCGCCCCGGCGCTCGCCGGGGCGCGCACGCCATAGGCGCCGACCCGTTCGAAACCGTCCTTGCGCACGGCGTCGGCCCGCGTCGGTCGATCGAGACGCCAGGCCACGATCTCGACGTCGTCGCCGATCAGGGAGCAGGTGATCTGGGCTCCCGGCGCAAGGTCGCTCGCGGCCAGCAGCGCGGTGACCAGGAACGGCCGCCCGGCGATCTCGTGGCCATGGGCGGGCAACGGGAGGTCGAGGGGTTGGCCGGGCAGCACGGCCACGCCGGCCTCCGGACCGGGATCCGGGGTGCGACCGGCGAGCAGGTCGGGCCCGTGGGGCCAGAGGCGGTCGGGCAACGCATCGATGAACGCGAACTGCTCGTCGCGCGGCAGCGTGCTGACCGTGCCGACGAAGCGGTGCCAGAAGCCTTGCGTCAAAGCCGGGCTGGCCAGCAGCAGTCCCCAGGCGATGCAGGCGAGTTGGGCGCGCGACAACAGGCGCCGACCACTGCAGGCGAGCGCCACGCCATTCACACCCAGGAGCATGAGCAGCGCAGTGATGGCGGGGATCGGCAGCACGTGTTCGGCCACCTCGCTGGTGAGACCGAGGACGACGTGCGCGTACTGCACCAGGGCGGCGCTGGCGACGAGCGCGAAGGCGAAGGCCGTCAGGCCGAGGATTCCGAACTGTCCGCGACGCGTGCCGCCCTGATCGGGGATCATGCGCGCCAGCGCAAGGGATACCAAGGAGCGATGCGGGTCGCCCGAGCGGGCGACGTCACGATGCCATGCCCGCGGAGTCGTGCATCACGGTCCACAGTTGGAGAGACGTCCGCGTCAAATCGCACAAGCCCCCTCGCACCACAGGTCCTAGCAAGCACGTGCCCGGCATGCTAGCGGACCCTTCACTGCGCCCGGTATCTGTTTTACCTATGGAAGGTAAAGTCCTGTCAGGTAGCTAGATGGAATTCATATGTCACAACTGTCGGGCCAGGCTGATTGAGCGGTCTGCGCGAGGATTTCCGGGTGGCGACGGCAGCCACATTGCGCTGCATACGCAATGGTCGCTGTCCGATCTCCTGGTGCTGGGTGAGCATTGGTCCAGATCACAGCTACCAGTGTCCGGCAGTGTCCGGCAGTGTCCGGCAGTGTCCGGTCAGGCGAGCGGCTGACAGGGCCCTGGTGGGCTCATCGCATCTCAAGCATTGGCAGAGGATTGCACGGATAAGGTAAAGTTACGTTCAGGTTCGTGGCGCTGCCCATACCGTGAACCTCGCCTGGGTCGAGATCACGACCCGGCCGACCCGAACCCCAGATGAGGAACCATGAGCAAGCGCCAAAAAAACATGCGGGTCGTCATGGTCGGCGTCGGCGGCTTTGGCTACTACCGTCGGGACCGGATGCGCGAGACCGGTCTCTTCGACATCGTCGCGGCCTATGACCGCAACCCGCAAGCGTTGAAAGCCTGCGCCGACCAGGACGGAGCGAAGCCCGCCTCGAGTTTCGAGGAATTGCTCGATACGCCGGATGTCGAAGCGCTGGTGATCTCCACGGGTGCCACCTTCCATGCCGCCCAGGCGCTGGCGGGTATGAAACGCGGATTGCACATCTTCATGGAGAAGCCGCTCTGTTCGACCGAAGCGGAAGTCCGCTCATTGCTCGCCATGCAGCGCAAGACCGGGGTCGTGGTCGGGGTCGGGCATAATGACCACGCGCACGACCCCGCGTCGCTGAAACTCAGGGAGATGCTCGCGGGCGGCTATTTCGGCACGACCGCGACCTTCGAAATGGTCACCGCCCATAGCGGCGGACTCGAGATCTCGCCCGGAGATTGGCGGGGAGATCCGAAGAAGAACCCGGGCGGCATGCTCTTCCAATGCGGCGTGCACGCCCTGCACAAGCTGCTGTTCCTGTTCGGGCCGATCCAGGACATCAGCGCCGTCATGCGCTACGACGTGCACAGCACCAAGACCGCCGATGTCGCCCACTGCCTGCTGCGCTTCCGTTCCGGCATGGTCGGCACCTTGTCCGCCTACCACGTGACTCCGTATCGGCACACCTTCCATATCTATGGCACCGAACGCTCGCTCTTCATCGATGGACGCGCCCCTGCCTATGGCGACCCCAGCATCATCAGGACGCAGGTGCGCCGGAACTGCAAGGCCGAGCTCTTGAAGCCATGCACCCTCGGGCGTGGACACGCGGATCTCTGCGGCGGATTGAAGAGCTTCCACCACGCCGTGCGCACGGGCGGCGAGCCGTCCCCGTCGCTGAAGGATGGCGCGCGCGCGGTGCTGGCGGTGTTCGCCGCCGAACGTTCGGCCAAGACCGGCCGCCGTGTGGCTGTGCCCGTCCTTTGAATCGGCTGAGCACAACGTGCCGCTCACTCCCCTGGGGTTGTCCCCGTCCATGATCCCCATGTACGCAGTCCAGGCCTAGGCGGACTTCGCATGCCAGCCATCCACATCGCGGTCGCCCAGATCCACAGTCGCAGCGGGAATGTCGAGGCCAACCTGGGCCGCATGCTGCCGCAGATCCGCTGCGCCGCCGCGGTCGGCGCGGACGCGATCCTGTTCGCGGAG
>JACDEC010000340.1 GCA_013816645.1 Planctomycetota bacterium | reverse complement strand
CACCAACACCGGACGCGCGACGGCCGCTGGCAGCCATGCCCGGCGCGCGAGCGCGCCGGGCGGACGGACCAGGCGCACCAGCGCGAAACGCCGCTGACGCCGCGTCAGCGCACGACGCTGCCCGGCCCCAACTGGCGTTCGATCAGCGCGCGCATCTCGCCGGCAGCCGCTTCGAGCGCGGCCAACGGCGAACGCTGGGCCAGTCCGCTGACGCTGATCGCGCCGATCGGCGGTCCGGGCGGTCCGAGATGCACGGCGTGGGCCACGCAGTTGATGCCGTCTTCGCTCTCCTCGCGGTCGATGGCGTAGCCGCGCGCCCTGGTGGCGACGAGTTCGCGATGCAGCGCCTTGGCGGTGGTCAGGGTGTGCTTGGTGCGTCGCGCCAGCGGACCATGCGTGGCGACATAGGCCTCGACCGCGGCGAGGTCGGGCAACGCCGCGGCGAGCAGCGCCTTGCCGACCCCGGTGCAGTGCGCGGGATTGCGGCCGCCGACCGTCGAGGTCAGCTTGATGCCGCCGGACGGCGATGCGATCGCGACGTAGACGACCTCGGCGCCGCCGACCAGCTTGGCGTAGCTCGCGGTCTCGCCGAAGCGCTCGCGCAGCGCGCGCAGCGCCGGTTCGGCCAGGGCGCGATCGTCGAGCCCGTCGTAATGCGCGAAGGCGACGCGCAGGAATTCCAGGCCGAGGCGGTAGAGGCCGCCGTCGTCGTGGTCGACGAAGCCCGCGCGACGCAGGGCGGCCAGGGCGCGGTGGACGGTCGACTTGGGAGTTTCGATGCGTTTGGCGAGATCCTCGAGGCGCAGGCCGCGCGGGTGCTGCGCGACCTCCTTCAAGGTGGCGAGCACCCGGTCAATGCCGCTGAGGCCGGCCGCGGGGGATTGACTGGACTGGGGGCTCTGTACGGTATTTCGGAACATAGTTCCTTATATTGGAACATGGCCCAGGCCTGCAAGCCCCGAGTTTGATCAGCCAGGAGTCCCGATGTCCGCACCTGCGCCCACCACCGTCCGCACCCGCTCGCAGGCCATCGCCCTGGCAGCCAACGCCTGCATCGCCGGCGGCGTGGTGTCGCTCAACCGCAAGGTCGAGCCCGGCATCAGCTTCGTGCGCGCCCAGGGCAGCCGCCTGTGGGACGCCGACGGCAACGAATACCTCGACTACCACAGCGCCTTCGCCCCGCACCTGCTCGGCCACAACGATCCCGAGATCAACGCCGCGGTGCAGGCGGCGATGACCGCGGGCTGGTCGCTGATGGGCAGCGGCACCACGACCTGGGAGGTCGAACTCGCCCAGGCCGTGTGCGCCGCGGTGTCGTCGCTCGAACTGGTGCAGATCACCAACACCGGCAGCGAGGCGACCGCGCACGCCATCCGCCTGAGCCGCGCCTTCACCGGCCGCGAGCACGTCGTGCTCACCCTGGGCGGCTACAACGGCTGGCACAACGACGTCGCGCGCGCGGTCGCGCCGCCGCTGTCCGCGATCGGCGCGCGGGTCGTCGCCGGCGAATACCCCTTCCTGCCCTCCTCGGCCGGCATCCCCGCTGGGGTCGCCAAGCTGCTGCACGTCGTCAACTTCAACGATCTCGCCTCGATGGAATACGTGCTCAAGACCTACCCCGTGGCCTGCGTGCTCACCGAACCTGCCCTGCAGAACATCGGCGTGGTGCCGCCCGCGCCCGGCTACCTGCAGGGCCTGCGCGAGCTGTGTTCGAGCTACGGCGCCGTGCTCGCCTTCGACGAGGTCAAGACCGGGTTCCGCAGCGCGCTGGGCGGCTACCAGTCGATTGCCGGGGTGCGCCCCGACCTCTCGGTGTTCGGCAAGGCGATCGCCAATGGCTATCCGCTCGGAGTGATCGGTGGTCGCGCCGACATCATGCGCCAGTTCGACGCCGCGGAGCCGGCCAAGCGCGTGCTGGTCGCCGGCACCTACAACGCCCACCCCTTCACCAGCGCCGCCGCGATCGCCACGCTCAAGCGCCTCAACCGCGAGGGTGGCGCGGTCTACCAGCACCTCGAGATGCTCGGCGCGCGCCTCGAAGCAGGCCTGTCCGCGGCCTTCGCCGAGAAGGGCGTGCCCCACCGCGTCAGCCGCATCGGCTCGGCGTTCTGCGCCTACTTCATGGACCACGTCCCCGTCGACTACCACGACGTCGCCATGCACCACGACGCCGCCTTCGACGGCCGCTACCGTCGCGCGCTGATCGAACGCGGCATCTACCACTTCCCCCTGCCGACCAAGCAGGGTTCGATCAGCGCCGCGCACACCCCCGCTGAGATCGACCGCACCATCGAGATCACGCGCGACGTACTCAAGGCACTCTGACCGACCCCCGACCCCTGGCCCCCGCCCCCTGGGGGCAGCGCACCAGCCACCCTGGTACATGCGCACACCGAATGGAAGCTGCCCCCATGAAGATCACCAAGATCGAGACCCACATCTGCCACGCGCGCATGCGCAACTGGATCTTCGTCAAGGTCCTGACCGACCAGCCCGGCCTGCACGGCTGGGGCGAGGCGACCTTGGAGTGGCACACCCGCTCGGTGGTCGGCGCGATCGAGGATCTCTCCAGCCTGCTGATCGGCGAGGATCCGCGACGCATCGAGCACCTCTGGCAGATGATGTACCGCCAGCACTTCTGGCACGGCAACGGCATCGTGCGCGGCACCGCCATCGCCGGCATCGACCTCGCCCTGTGGGACATCGCCGGCAAGCTGCGCGGCGTGCCCTGCCACGAGCTGTGGGGCGGCCGGGTGCGCGACTACGTGCGCACCTACTGCCACCTCGGCGGCGGCAAGATGGAGGACTTCTACGACACCGCGCCCGATGACGCCAAGCGCTTCGGCGATCTCGCCGCGCAGATGGTCGCCGACGGCTTCACCGCATTCAAGTCGATGGCGGTGCCCGAGACCATGCCGATCGAAGGGCTGCGCCCGCTGCACTACGCCGAAGCCTGCGTCAAGGCGATGCGCGACGCGGTCGGCCCGAACATCGACATCATGGTCGATTGCCACGCCCGGCCCAGCCCGCGCATGGGCATGCGCTTCGCCCAGGCGCTCGACCAGTACGGCCTGTACTTCTTCGAGGAACCGTGCTGGCCCGAGCAGCTCGACGACATGGCCGAGATCCAGCGCGCGGTGGCCACGCCGATCGCCACCGGCGAACGCCTGGTCTCGCTCGAGAACTTCCGAGACGCGCTGACCAAGAAGTCGTGCAGCGTGCTGCAGCCCGACATCACTCATTGCGGCGGCTTGACCCAGGCTCGGCGCATCGCCGCGCTGTGCGACGCCCACCACGTCGCCCTGGCGCCGCACAATCCCCAGGGACCGGTGAGCACCGCGGCAGCGCTCGAGTTCGGCTTTGCCACGCCGTCCTACATCATCTGCGAATCCGTCCACCTCGACGTGCCCTGGCGGCAGGACGTGGTCAGCGAAGGTTTCACCATCGAAAAGAAGGGCCGCATCGTCCGCCCGAACACACGGCCGGGCCTGGGCATCGAGATCAACGAGGCCGAGGTGAAGCGCCATCCCTTCCAGCAGGAACTGCTCCAGCGCTCGTTCTATGCGGACGGCGCGGTGGGCGACTGGTGAGCGCGCTCCCGCTCTCCGGCCAGGTCGCGCTGATCAGCGGCGGTGCCGGCGACATCGGTCGCGCCATCGCCCGCGAACTCGCCGCGCTCGGTGCGGACATCGCCCTGGGCGACATCGTTGCCGACGCGCCCGCCGAGGTCGCGGCGATCCGCGCGTCTGGTCGACGCTGCTGCTACGATCGCGTTGACGTCGGCGACGCGGCCGCGGGCGCCGCCTGGGTCGCGCAGTGCGAACGCGAACTCGGCTTCGCCACCCTGGTCATCCCCAACGCCGCGGTGGTGTCGACCGCCGGCGTCGCGGACATCACGCCGACGGAGTGGCAACGCCAATTGCGCGTCAATCTCGACGGCGCCTTCTTCCTCGCCCAGGCCGCGGTGCAGCGCCTGCTCGCGGCCAGGAAGCCGGGACGCGTGGTGTTCATCGGCAGCTGGGCAGCCGATCATCCGCATCCCACCATGCCCGCGTACTGCGCGGCCAAGGCCGGGATGCGCGCGCTGATGCAGTGCCTGGCCCTCGAGGTCGCTCCGGCTGGCATCCTGGTCAACGAAGTCGCGCCCGGCTACGTCGACGCCGGGCTGAGCGGCAAGATCTTCGCCCGCGATCCCGCGGTCAAGGACGCCGCAACCAAGCGCGTGCCGATCCGCAGATTGATCGCCGCCGAGGACGTCGCCTTCCAGGTCGCCCACTGCTGCCATCCCCGCAACCAGCACCAGACGGGCTCGGTGCTGACCATGGATGGCGGATTGTCCCTGCTCTCGACCGGAGGCTGATCATGCGCCCCTACGCCCACGACGCCTTCGCCGGACTGGTCGGCGTCGGCCGCACCGACATCACCC
>JACDEC010000339.1 GCA_013816645.1 Planctomycetota bacterium | reverse complement strand
ATCGAGAGCCCCGCCCATGTCAGCCACGACCCCGACCCATGTGCTCATCCACCTCTCGCACAGCGGATTGCACCTACCCGATCCGCAGCACGACCTCCGCGGTTACCAGGTGGTCGATGCCACCGGAGCAGCGGTGGGCATCGTCGAGGACCTGGTGGTCGACGAAGGCGACCTGACCGTGCGCTGCCTCGACGTCGTCTCCAACGGCTTCCTCGGTTTCGCCCGCGACCACCTGCTGATCCCGATCCAGGCGATGGTCGCGGTCGGGCCGGGCATCGTGCGCATCGACCGCTTGCCGCGATCGGCCACCAACGCGGGGGCTGCCGATGCTCGGCTGGCTGTACCGTCGCTGTGGGAACCGGTCTACGGATCGTGCGACCGGGCTCCCATCTGGCACGACGGCGCCCCGTCGACACCGCCGCCGTATACCTGAGCGACGCTCACGCGACCGGCAGGCGGTCCGAATCCTCGGCCCGAGCCAGGAGCAGCCCGGCGACCTGCTCACCGATCATCGAGTAGGGCAGCAGGACATCGCTGGCCCCGGCGACCTTCAGGCGATCGGACTGCTCGGCGACGTCGGCGGTGGCGATGATCTCGGCGCTCGGAGCCAGCGATCGGCAGAGACGGACCATCGCCAGATTGCTGGTGCCCTTGAGCAGCATGTCGGGGATGGTGAGCAGAATCACCCGGGCGTGCGCGAGGTGCGCATGTTCGAGCGTGCCCTGGCTGGCGATGTCGCCGAACAGGCCGGCGACGCCCAGGACCTTGAGTTCCTTGAGCACTTCGGGGTTGAAGTCGACGACCAGCAGGCGCGGCAGCAACTCGCGATGCTCGGCGGCGAGATGCGCGACCAGCGACCGCCCCACGCGGTGGTAGCCGAGGATGACGATGTCGTGCTGGCCGGGCTCGCCGGGGCGGTCCGAGGGCAGGGCCGCGGCCGAGCCCATCCCGAGCGCGCCGAGGCAGCGGTCGAAGATCAGGAACAGCCGGTGGCTGCCCTGGATGGCGTACGAACTGATCACCGACGTCGCCGCCATCGCGTAGACGAGCCCGCTGACGAGATCGCGGCCGACGTGTCCGTAGGAGAGACCGAGCATGGCGATGACCAGCGAGAATTCGCTGATCTGGGCGAGGTTCACGCTGGTGATGAACGCGGTGCGCCGACCGGCTCCGGTCCAGGCGAGCAGCGGGTAGACGGTCAGGAAGCGCGAGGCCCACACGAACGCCACCACTGCCGGGACCAACCAGGCGAGCTGGGCGGTCGGCTTCTCGATGGTCATGCCCAAGGAGATGAAGAACAGGGTGAGGAAGAAATCGCGCAACGGCAGGGTCTTGGCGGTGACATGCACGCTGTAGGGGAAGGCCGAGATCGACAGGCCGGCGACCAGCGCGCCCATCTCGCGCGATAGGCCGATGGCGTCGGCGGTACCCGCGACCAGCGCGCACCAGCCGATCGACACCGCCACCACCATCTCGGGCGAGGTCGCGATCCAGGCGAACACCCGGGCGAGCACGAAACGGCTGAGCACGAAACCACCGGCGAGCAGCACCGCCGCGGCGCCCAGCGCCTTGGCCACCGGCAGGACCTGGGGATCGTTGAAGTTCGGCTGGAAAGCCAGCACCAGGATCGCGAACACATCCTGGAGGATGAGCACGCCGATGGTCAGCCGGCCGGCGATGGTGTCGACCTCGACTTTATCGTAGAGCAGCTTGACCACGATCGCGGTGCTCGACAGGGCGCAGGCCAGGGCGAGGTACAATCCGGCGCGATCGGCTCCGCCCGCCGCAAAGCCGAGCACCGGGAAGCAGGCCAGGCCGAGCAGCACGCCCAGCGGGAACTGGCAGGCGCCGACCACCAGCAGCTGCCGCCCCGAGGCCAGCAGCTTCTGCAGATTCATCTCCAGACCGATAATGTAGAGCAGCAGGATCAGGCCGATGTCAGCGATGACCTGGATATTGTCGGCATCGTCGATCCAGCCGAAGCCGAGCCGCCCGATCGCCGCCCCGGCGATCAGGTAGGCCAGGATGATCGGTTGGCGCAGCCGATGCGCGATGACGCCGAGGGTGGTGGCGGCGATGATCGCGACGCCGATGTCGCGCAGCAGCCCGTGCCCGTGCATGGCCGGCATCAGAGCGTCCGACCTGCCCACCGCCAGGGGAGTCCGGCATCAACCAGCTGACCCTGGCGCGGTCGGGACGTGGTTGCCGAGCCGACGTCTGCAACCAGCATGCTGCCCAGATGCGCTTTCCGCGTTGGCTGAGCTGGGTGGTCACGCCCCTGATCCTCGGGGTGGCGCTGTGGGCAGTGCACCACGGCCTGCACGGCTACAAGCTCAGCCAGATCGTCGCCGCCGCTGGCGGCGTTCCCGCCGGGCGCATCGCCGCCGCGATCGGCCTGACCCTGCTGTGCTACGCCATCCTCACCAATTACGACCGCTTGGCCGCGGTCGCCGATGGCGTGCGCATCGGCGAGCCGCGCCTGTCCTTGGTCTCGTTCATCGCCCAGGCCTGCGGATTCGCGCTCGGCCATCCCGCGGTGGTCGGCACCTCGATCCGCTTGCGCTTCTACACCGGCTGGGGCGTTCCCGCCGACGCGGTGCTGCGCATCGGCATCCACACCGGCATCTCCTTCTGGGTCGGGATGGGCGCGGTGGCCGGCACCCTGCTGGTGCTCGGCGAGCGCGCCTCGACCGCGTCGCACTGGCACGGCATCCCCTTGCCCGCGGTCGGCTGGTCGCTGCTCGCGATCGTCCTGCTGTTCCTCGGGCTGTGCGCATCCCCGCGCCGGTCGTTCACCATCGGCCGCTGGTCGTTCGGCTTGCCGCCGCTGTGGGTCGGCGCCGCGCAGCTGGCGATCGGCGTGCTCGACTGGCTGGTGACAGCGTGGGTGGTCTACGTCCTGCTGCCACCCGGGCTGGTCTCCTATCCCCAGCTGCTCGGCGCCTTCGTCGCGGCGCACGCCGCCGGGGTCGCCAGCCAGGTCCCGGGCGGCGTCGGCGCCTTCGAAGGGGTGATGCTGGCGCTGCTCAAGGATCACATCCACGCCGACCAGCTGATGGGCACCCTGCTGCTGTTCCGCGCGATCTACTTCCTCGGCCCGTTCGCGATCGCGGTGGTGATGTTCATGGCCGCGGAGATCTACCGTCGTCGCCAGGTGGTCACTGGCCGGGCTTTCGCCGCCATCGCGCCGACCATCCTCGCCGGCACGGTCGCCTTCGCGGCGATCGCGCTGCTGCTGGCATCGTACATCCCGCACCTCGTCAACGGTCCGTCCGCCATCCGCAACGCGTTGCCCTACGGTTTGCGCACTGCCGCGCTCGCCGGCTGCGCAGCGGCAGCGGTGCTGCTGCTCGGCATCGCTCAAGGACTGCGCCATGACTTGCGCAGCGCCCAACGCACCGCCGCGATGATGCTCGCGGTCGGCGCCCTGCTGGCGCTGGCCGGCGGGCTCACTCCCTGGCTGTCCGCCCTGCTGACCGTGGTCGCCATCGCCACCGCGCTCGCCCGCGAACACTTCCCGCGCATGGTCGGCCTGCGCGACGCGCTCACCAGCGGCTGGCTGTGGGGCTGTTTCCTGACGGTCGCCATGGCGATCGCGGTCGGATTGTTCGACCACGAGCGCGAACTGACCAGGCTGGCCAACGCCGGCCAGGATCCCGCAGGGGTGTCGCTGGTCAGCGGCGTGGCGGCGGTGCTCGCCAAACTCGCGAATGGCAGCATCGACAAGGCCGCGACCGCCCGCTTCCTGATCACCGCCGGGGCTTCGATCGCCGCCTTGTCATTGGTGGCGTTGGCGCGGGCGACCCGGCCGAAGCTGCCGGCGCCCGCCCCGCTGCCCTCGGCCGAGGACGTCGCTGAGGTCGCGGTCATCGCCGTCGACGAGACCCGCGCGGACACCCAACGCGCGTTGGTGGGCGACGAGGCGCTGCTCATCGACCGCGCGATCCCCGGGTTCATCCGCTTCGTCGCCGAGGGCCGCTCCTGGATCGCGCTGGGCGAGCCGGTCGGGCCCGCGGCCTCGGCGAGCGACCAGATCTGGCGCTTCCGCGAGCGCTGCGACCGCGCGCGGGTGCGCCCGCTATTCTACCACATCGGCGCCGCGTCGATGCATAGCTACCTCGACGCCGGCCTGCGCTTGATCGAGGTCGGGGAAGAGGCGGTCATCGCCGTCGATGGGGATGGCCCACTACCGCAACCGTCCGCGCCGGATGCGATCGAACTGGTGCCAGCGGCGCGGGCCGGAACGGTCGACCTCCCCGATGCGGATCCAGGCCACTCCGTCGCCATCGCCATGACTTCGGGACGCTGGCCGCTGGTCCTGGTGCGGCGCGCCGGGCGGGTGGTCGCCGCCGCCGGATGCTGGGCCGCTCCCGCCGGTGGCGAATGCATGCTCGCCGGCATCCGCCGAGTCGGTGAGCTCACGCCCGATGTGCTCGACGAC
>JACDEC010000338.1:3505-4467 GCA_013816645.1 Planctomycetota bacterium | reverse complement strand
GGCCATGCGCGCGCGCAGGCGCGGCGAGATGAACTCCGGTCCCGGCGTGGTCGGCAGCGGCAGTTCGGCGGCGAAGGCGTGACGCGAATGCGCCGGCACCTGGCCGACCGCGGCGGCCATGGTGGCGGCGGCGGCCGAACGGTCGTTGGCCTTCGGCACCACGACGCCCTCGTCGACCTCGAGCCAGCACAGCGTGTCGCCGACGGCGAGCCGCTGGTTCGGTTTGACGCACTGCTCGGCGAGCGTGCCCGCGGCGGGCGAGGCGACGGTCATCACCGACTTCTCGGTCTGGACCTCGACCAGTTCCTGATCGGCGGCCACCCGCGCTCCGGCCGCGACCAGCCAGGTGACGACGGTGGCCTCGGCGGCGCTCTCACCGAACTGGGGTAGGTTGATGGGCAGGCGGGGCATGGGCGCGGACAAGCTACGGATCGTCTCAGCGTGGTCCATCGGCTAAACGCGGGCTAATGTATGATCCCGCCATGCCTGCGCTCCACTCTCGTGGCCTTCCTCGGCCGAAGCGGCCTGCGGCGAGGCCACTGCCGCTTCGCTGTGGCACCCCTTCGGGGCGGCCTGCGGCCGTGGCTAGTAGCTCACGGTATCGAGCACCTGCTCGACGATCGCCGCCGCGTTCGGGCGCTGGGCGTGGTAGAGATCGGGATGCGACGGGATGGGGACGTCGAGCGCGGCGAGGCGCGCCGGCGGGGCGTCGAGCATGTGGAAGGCGCGGCTGGTGACCACCGCGAGCACCTCGGAGGCGACCGATCCCCACGGCCAGTCCTCGGTGGCGACGACGATGCGCCCGGTGCGGGCCACCGAGGCGAGCACCGTGTCCTCGTCGAGCGGGCGCACGCAGCGCAGGTCGATGACCTCGGCTTCGATGCCGTGTTCGCGCGACAGTTGGGTCGCCGCGGCCAGGCATTCGTGGACCATGGCGCTGTAGCTGACCAGGGTGCAGTCGG
>JACDEC010000338.1:0-3495 GCA_013816645.1 Planctomycetota bacterium | reverse complement strand
CCCATCGGCAGGCGCTCGCTCTGGCGCGGATCGGTCGCATCCTTGAGGTGATTGTAGAGCCCCTTGTGCTCGCAATACATGACGGGGTCGTCGCAGGCGATGGCGTCGCGCAGCAGGTGGTAGGCGTCGGCCACGGTCGACGGGCAGACCACGACCAAGCCGGGATGGTGGCTGAGCCAGGCTTCCGGCATCTGGCAATGGAACGGCCCGGCGCCCGGGGTGCCGCCCGCGGGCAGGCGCGCGACCAGCGGACAGGGCCGACCGGTGCGCCAATAGGTCGTCGCCGCCTGGTTGACCAGTTGGTTGAAGGCGATGGTGGCGAAGTCGGCGAACTGGAACTCGATGACCGGGCGCAAGCCCTCGATCGCGGCGCCGATGGCGATGCCGGCGATGGCGTCCTCGCTGATCGGCGCGTTGATCACCCGCTTGGGGTATTTCTCGCCGAGTCCCTGGGTGACCTTGAAGGCGCCGCCGAATGGAGCCGCTATGTCCTGGCCGTAGCAGAACACCCGCGGATCGTTGGCGAGCTCCTCGTCGAGAGCCATGCGGATGGCGTCGATGTAGCGGATCACTGGTGCGCTCCGCCGCCCGCCGCGGCCCGGCGCGGCATCAGATCGAGATGCAGGCGCTTGCTGCTCAGCGCGTTCCAGTCCTCCTGCGCCGGATCCGGCTGGGGTTCGCCGGACGCCTGGGCTACCGCGCCGTTGATCGCTTCGGTGGCCTCGTTGCGCCAGGCGACCGCGTCGGCCGAGGCGATCACGCTGCTGCGCACCAGGGTCTGCTCGTAGAGCGTCAGGCAGTCGCCGAAGCGAGACTTGAGTTCGGTGCCGACGTACTTGGCGTCGTCGTGGGCGCCGTGGCCCGCGCCGCGCAGCAGGCTGGCGACCACCATCTGCGGACCCTCGCCGGCGCGCGCGCGGCGCACCGCCTCGGACAGCGTCGCCAGGCAGGCGTCGGCGTTGGTGCCGTCGATCTCGTAGCCGGTGAAGCCATAGCCGACCGCGCGGTCAGCCAGGCTGCGGCAGGCGTAGGTGCGGTCGCTGAAGGTGCTGTAGCTCAGCTGGTTGTCGGCGACCACCACCACCAGCGGCAGCTTCTCGACCGCGGCGACGTTGAGTCCTTCGTGCAGCGCGCCGGTCTGCATGCCGCCGTCGCCGATGCAGGTGGCGCCGACGGCGTGGCCGAGGTCGCCGCGCAGGCGGCGGGCCAGCAGCGTGCCGCAAACCACGCTGACCAGCGAGCCGAGGTGGCTGATCATCGGCAGGATGCCGCGCTCGATCTCGCCGCGGTGGATGTTGCCGTCGCGCCCGCGCATCGGCCCGGTGCGGCGCATCAGGTTGGTGCGCATCACGGTGAGCAGGGTCTCGCCGAAGGCCAGGCGTCCGGCCAGGTCGCGGATCAGCGGCCCATAGATGTCGCCGGACGCGCGTTCGCGCGGCGGGCGCAGGTACATGCCGAGCGCCGCGCTCAGTGCCTCCTGGCCCTTGCCGAGGAACACGCTGCCGCCGGGGATGCGGTTCTGGCTGTACAGGGTGGCCAGGCGTTCGTCGACCAGTCGCGCGAGCAGCATCCACTTGAACAGCGCCACGCGCGTCTGGGTCGAACCGGGATCGTCCTTCTGGATGTCCCTCATGATTGCACCCGTGCGACGTGCGGAGTGCGGCGTGCGACGGAAGCGATGGCGCTCGCGCCAAGCGGACGCGAGCGGGTCACGGCTGTATTCCGCACGTCGCACGCCGCACGTCGCACGTCGCACGCCATCATCACCGCCCCCACGTCAGGTAGCAGGCGCCCCAGGTCAGTCCGCCGCCGAAGGCGACCAGCATGATCCGCGATCCGGCGACCAGGCGGCCGGCGGTGAAGGCGTCGTTCAGGGCGATCGGGATGGTGCCGCCGGTGGTGTTGGCCATGCGCTCGATGTTGATGACCACCCGTTCGAGCGGGATGCCGAGCCGCTCGGCGGTGGGTTCGAGGATGCGCAGGTTGGCCTGGTGCGGCACCAGCAGGTCGATGTCCGCGGCGGTGATGCCGAGGGTGCGCATCAGGCTCTCGCTGACTTCGGCCATGCGCCGGATCGCGGCCGCGAACACGGTGCGTCCATTCTGCTTCACGTACTGCTGGCGCTGGGCGAGCGCTTCGGCGGTGCGCGGCCGGGCGGAACCGGACGAGGGGATCATCAGTTCGCCGCCGCCTGAACCGTCGGAATGCAGCTCGAAGCCGAAGATGCCGGGACCATCGGCGGGCCCGGCTTCGACGAGCACCGCGCCGGCCCCGTCGCCGAACAGGATGCAGGTGTTGCGGTCCTGGTAGTCGACCAGCGTCGACATGATGTCGCCGCCGATCACCAGGATGCGCTTGGCGCGCCCCGCTTCGATGAAGGCGGCGGCGGTCGACAGCGCCGCGATGAAGCCGTTGCAGGCGTTGGCGAGGTCGTAGCCCCACGCGCGGGTCGCGCCCAGGCGGTGCTGGAGCAGGTTCGCGGTGGTCGGCATGATGTGGTCGCCGCTGATCGTCGCGACGATGATGCCGTCGAGGTCGGCGGCGGCGACGCCGGCCCGTTCCAGGCATTGGCGGGCCGCCGGCTCGGCGAGGGCGCTCAGCGGGGTGCCGGGATCGACGACCCGGCGTTCGCGGATGCCGGTCCGGCTGACGATCCATTCGTCGCTGGTGTCGACCATCCCTGCGAGGTCGGCGTTGGTCAGCCGGCGCTCGGGAACGGCGGCTCCAACGGCGACGCAGCGGGCGCGACAGGGGGCTCTCATGAAGGGGGCGCATGCTAAGCGTCCGCAAGCGAGGGCAATGCACCCGCCGGCGTTGCGGCCGGGGTCTCGGGCCCTGGTGCCGGCCCTATCCGTGCCGAGCATGCCGCCGTGACCGCGCAGCCTCCTCGTCGCCGTTGGCCCCGTCGCCTGGGTATCGCCCTCGCGGTGATCGTCGGTCTGGGTGCTGCCCTGTGGTTGGCGGCGCCGACCCTGATCACATCGATCGCCAACCGTCGGCTGCCCCATCGGGTCGATACGACGCTGGTGGTCGAACGGGTTCATGCCAGTCCCCCAACGAGCCCCATGGATCTGGTGGTGCGCTGTTCGGGCTCGCGGCTGCGCGCGATCGCGGCCGTCGAGGGCGTGGCGATCCCACCCTTGGTGCTGCGCCAGGGACTGTGCGCCGATGCGCGCTGGGACGACCGCGAGTCCGCGCCGGAACTGCCGCTGGGGCTGCGTCTGATCGTCGACCGCCAGTCGGACCCGCCAGCCCTCGCCGCCATTCTGCCAGCCCTCGGGCTCAACGCGCTGATCGCGCGCAATCACGTCGAGCCCGAGGAGATCCTCGGCCAGTCGATGCACTACGTGTACCGGCTCGATCCCGGATCGACCGCGCGCGACGATGGCACGGTCGAGACCACCGCGCGCGGGGTGCGCCGGCGCATCCGGGTCGAGGCCAGCGGCGCGGTCGCATTCACCCTCGGATCCGACCGCTGCGAGATCCGGGTCAGCC
>JACDEC010000337.1 GCA_013816645.1 Planctomycetota bacterium | reverse complement strand
CCCATGCACCGGCTGTTGCAGGGTGACGTCGGCAGCGGCAAGACCGCGCTCGCGCTGGTCGCTGCGCTCGCCGTCATCGCCGACGGTGCCCAGGTCGTATTCCTGGCGCCGACCGCGGTGCTCGCCCAGCAGCACGCCGCCTTCGTGCAGCGGGTCTTGAAGGAGAGCCGGGTGCGCACCGCCGTGCTCACCGGCGGCACCCCGAGAAGCGAGCGCAAGGAGCTGCTTGCGGCGCTCGCCGAGCGGCGCGTCGACCTGCTCATCGGCACCCACGCCCTGCTCGAGGAGGAGGTGCGCTGCGCCGAGCTCGGCCTGGCGATCATCGATGCAGCATCGCTTCGGCGTCGAACAACGCGCGGCGCTGCTCGAGCGCGCGGGTGCCGATCAGGGCTATCATCCCGATCTCCTGCTGATGACCGCGACGCCGATACCACGCACCCTGGCGCTCACCGTCTTCGGGGATCTCGCCGTGTCGGGCATCACCGGCCGGCCTCCCGGCCGCGGCATGGTGGCCACCCGGGTCGTCCGCCAACGCAGCCTCGACGACCTGCTCGCCCCCCTCGCGGCGGTGCTCGCCGCCGGTGGTCAGGCCTACGTCATCTGCCCATTGCGCGAGGAGAGCGAAAAGGTCGACGCCGCCGATGCGCAGAGCATCCATGCCGCGGTGCGCGACCGCATCGGCGCGCAGGTCGGACTGCTCCACGGCTCGCTCACCGAGGATGCCAAGCTGGAGGTGGTCGCGGCCTTCGCGCGCGGCGACCTGCGCGCGCTGGTATCGACCACGGTGGTCGAAGTCGGCATCGACGTCGCCGCGGCCACACTGATGGCGGTGCTCGACGCCGATCGCTTCGGCCTGGCGACGCTGCATCAGCTGCGCGGACGGGTGGGTCGCGGGGCCGCGGCCGCGCAGTGCTTGCTCTTCCACCGCGCGGCCGACGCGGGACGACGCCTGGAGATCCTCGCCACCAGCGACGATGGGCTGGCCATCGCCGAGGCCGATCTCGCCGAACGCGGACCCGGCCACCTGCTCGGCACCGACCAGCACGGCGCCCTGCGCCTGCGCATCGCCGACCTCGGGCGCGACCTCGATCTGCTCCAGGACGCGCATCAGCATGCCCGGCAGTCGTTGGGCTCCGGCCTGCCGTCGAGCGGCTTGGAGCGTTTCCTGCGCTGGTTCAGCGATGGCCAGGCGCTGACCGGCGGTTGACCGACGACCGGGTACCCGGCGGTGGCAACCACCGGATCGCGGCCTACACCCTCGCCATGGCCGAGGGCTCGCTCGAACAGTTCGGCAACCGCCTGGCACGCATGCACAAGCACCTGCGCAAGTGGGGCCGACGTACCGGCGCGTCGTGCTGGCGGCTCTACGAGCGCGAGATCGCCGACCAGCCGCTGATCGTCGACTGGTACGACGGCGACGTCGTCTGCTGGGCCTCCGAGCGCACGCGCAACGAGACGCCCGAACAGGAGGAAGCCTGGCTGGCCGCGGTGGTCGCGACCATCGCGCGCGCGCTCGCAGTGGCTCCCGAACAGGTGTTCCTCAAGCGCCGCCAGCGCCAGGAGGACCGCCAGCACGGCGGGCAGTACCAGCCGCTGGAACGGCGAGGTGCGACCAAGGTCGTCGCCGAAGGCGCGCTGCGCTTCGAGGTCAACCTCAGCGACTACCTCGACACCGGGCTGTTCCTCGACCACCGGCCGCTGCGCGCCCGCGTAGGCGCCGAGTCGACGGGCAAGGCGGTGCTCAACCTGTTCTGCTACACCGGCGCCTTCACCTGCCACGCCGCGCTCGGCGCCGCCGCGACGACCCTGTCGGTCGACCTGAGCAACACCTACCTCGACTGGGCCGCCCGCAACCTGGAGCTCAATGGCCAGGCCGTGGGCGAGCGGCATCGCCTGGTGAAAGCCGACTGCCTGGCCTGGCTCGCCGCGGCTCCTCGCCAAGCCGCGCGCTTCGACCTCATCGTCTGCGATCCGCCGACCTTCTCGAACTCGACGGCGATGCAGGAACCGTTCAGCGTCGATCGCGACCACCCCGGGCTGATTGCCGGCTGCGCCCGTCTGCTGACACCGGGCGGACGGCTGTACTTCAGCACCAACAGCCGCGGATTCGAGCTGCACGCCGACCAACTGCCCGGGCTGACGGCGAAGGACATCACCGCCAGCACCATCCCCGAGGACTTCAGGGGCCGCCGCAGCCACCGCTGCTGGCTGGTCGGGACCTGAGCAGGACGATGGCGTTCAGCGCGCCGGCGCGGCCAGTGCCGCGAGCACTGCCCGGTACCAGGCGGTCCAGCGATCGCGGGCGGCACGGTCGGACGCGACGCGGGCCGGCATGTCGTCGACCAGCGCGCCGGTGAAGACCACCGCGCCGGCACCCAGGCGATGGCGCAAGAGTGCGGGCAGGCCGTCCTGATCCCGGGCCAGGACTTCGGCAGCCTGCGCGACCAGTTCGCAGCGCAGGCCACGCGGCCAGTTGGTCATTTCCCAGGTGTCCCCCGCGAACGCGATCGCGAGCGGCTTCGGCCCGCGGTAGTCGACGGGCTTCGCTCCGAACAGGCGCACATAGTCGGGTCCCCAGTTGACGGGATCCACGCCGTGAACCAGCAACCGGCCGCCAGCCTCGACCCAATCGGCCAGGGCTGCGGCCTCGTCGGTGCGCAGGTGCGCGCCGGCGACCACCAGGGTGTGGACGGCGCCGAGATCGCAGCGACGAGCCACCACCGGGCGATGCCCGAGGCGGCGCAGCAGGTGATGGGCGATCAGCAGGCGACGCGCGTTGTCCCCCGGGCTGTTGCCCGGGCACTCGGGATTGTCACGGGGATACCAGGCGTCGGGCCAGTACAACGCCACGCGCGCGTCGCGGGTCGGCGCCGCCCGCTCGGTCAGCGATCTGCCGAATTCGAGGAACGATTCGAGGCCCGGCTTGATCTTGCCGGCTTCATCCACGAGCCCGAGCGTGCCCTCGAATCCGTTGACCACATACGGCACGATGGCGGCACGGATGTCGCGCAGGCACCACCACAGGAACCCGTTGGCGCCGGCATCCCAGCAGGCCGGTAGGATCGCGCGCAAGTACGCATCCTGCTGCCCGGTGCCGAAGGTGACGATGGTGCCGAACTCCTGGACCAGCACCGGCGCGAAGGCGCGGGCGCAGGCGACGTAGCAGGGCAGCAGCTCCTGGGCAAGCGGATCGGTCAGCCCATCGAAGCCCAGGGGATGCCAGGTCGGCACCGGGTAGGCGTGCATGCTCAGCAGATCGCAGCCGGGTTGGGCGCCGAGCCGCCAGCCGCTGTCCGAGATGACCTGGTTGTGCTCGTTGCCCGAGATCATCAGTGCGCCGGGGTAGTCCTCGCGCACCGCGGCGTTGATCGCCGCGCACCACGCGGCCACCGCCGCAGGCGAGGCCTGGCCCGAGTCGGGCAGGCAGCAGAGCTCGTTGCCCTGATCGACGGCGAGGATGGTGTCGGCGAACGGCGCCAGGGCCGCGGCCACGCGCCGCGCGAAGGCGCGACCGCGCTCGACCATGAACGGGTCGGCGAAGACGTTGCGCCCGGCCCGCCACGCCGGCCACATGATCGCCCCGCTCATCCAGCCGACGAACAGCGCGGGGTGCGCAGCAAGCCCGCGCTCGCGGCACCAGCCGAGCAACTCGGCGAGCCTGGCCAGGCAGCGCTCGTCGTAGCGACCCGGCTCGGGCTCGAAATCCTGCCAGCGCAGGAAGAAGCGCACGCAGTTCATGCCCAGTGAACGCGTCAGATCGAGGTCGGCGCGAATCTCGTCGACCGGCCACGCCTGCCACAGTTCGACGCCGCACGAACCCGGCCACCAGTTGGCGCCGAACGGGATGAAGCGGCGGCCGCCGTGGCGGAAGAAGCCGTCGGGGCCGAGCGAGTAGCCGGAGGTCATGCTCCCAGTGTGCTGGGGAGGCAGCCGGGGAAAGGGCCGACGCCCACACCGATGCGCGGGCGACGGTCGTATGCGCGCTGCCAGGTCACGGTGCCGCGCGCATGGGCCGCAGCACGCGCTCGGCGATCCAGCGCCGGGCGGCGGCGGGCATGTCTGCCGGACCGGGCGATTCGTAGACGTCCGCGACCAGCGCGCGGTCGTAGCCGGTCTCGGCCAGCGCGACGAAGCAGGAGCCGAGGTCGAGGGTACCGTCGCCCAGCCAGATGAACGCGCCGTCGCGCAGGTCCTTGAGGTGGACCAGGTCGATGAGCGGAGCGAAATCGCGCAGGAAGCGCGCGGGGTCGACGCCGCACAGCGCGAGATGGGCGGTGTCGGCGGTGAGCGCCGACGACACGCCGTCGAAGCGCGCGGCGTAGGCCGCGACCTCGTCGGCGGTCTGCAACGGGCGGCCGCGGTGCTGGTGGACGGTGAGGGCGACGCCATGGCGGTCGTGGAACTGGCGGGCCTCGGCGGCGACCAGGGCGCCGACCCGCGCGAGCAGCGCCCGGTCGGGGTGCTGGGGACCCCACTGGCAGGCCATCAT
>JACDEC010000336.1 GCA_013816645.1 Planctomycetota bacterium | reverse complement strand
GCGCAGCGGAGCAATCGATAGACCAGTGCGGGTCCAGGGGCGGCCGAGCCCCTGGCGGGCGTAGCGGGCAGAGCCCGCGAACAGCAATCCCCCGAGGGCGCCTGCGCGCCCGAGCGGGGACGGGCTTGGTTGCGCGTAGCGCAACACACCGGCGCAGCCGGTGTCGCAACGGCACGATCCCGGCGCAGCCGGGACCTGCGCAGCAGGTGTCGCCGCGCAGCGGCGCATCGGGCCGAGGCGCAAGCCCCGCTAGTCCAAGAGCAGGATCTTCACCCGGATCACGCCCTTGCTGGCCATGCTCGCGTCGTTGGGGCCGCAGCTGATCTTGCCAGGGCCGGTGATGATCGCGTTCATCGGCAGGTGCTCGTTGTCGACGACCTGGCACCACATCGCGCCGAGCACGAAATCATCGTCGTCGACGAAGCGGCCGACCCGCTTCTCGCCGCGCCAGTCCACCTGCCTGACGCCGTTGGTCCAGTAGGACTGGAAGGCCCAGGTGTCGCCGGGATGGGGCAGCACGCGGGCGCGTTGGCCCGGCTTGAGCGCCACCGGCGAGTCGGTCTTGTTGCGCACCGCCTGGACCTCGTAGACCACGCCCTTGAGCTTGTCCCACTGAGCGACGGTGAGCTTGTCCCAGTTGATGTCGGTATCCTCGACGACGCCGAACATCCCCTCGAGCCGCTGCTCGACCTGGGTCTTGCTCGCGCCGCTCAGTCCGGGGAGCGCGCGCTTGTACCAGTGCATCGCCCGTTCCCAGCAGGCCACGCCGGCGGCGTTGCGCGCCGAGCCGAGCGCAAACCAGGCGTCGCCGATCTCCATCTGCTGCGAGTTGCCCTCGGGCGCGGCCATCTCCATCTCGGCGAGCTTGGCGAGGTCGGGGTCGGAGCCGGCGGCGAGCAGCGGGAGACCGATGTCCCAGAGCCTGCTTTCGATGGCGAAATAGCGGCCAGCGACGGTGTTGCTCGCGGTGTCGCCGGGGTTGTCGAGCAGCTTGAGCACCGCGGCCGCCGCGGGGTTGACCTTGATGCGGTTGAGGGCGGTCTTCTTCTCGGCGGTCGCGTCGACGCCTTGGTAGCGTTCGGCCAGCGCGTCGCAGAACACCAGGATGCCGTTGATGTCCTGGATCGACACGGCGGTCGCGAGCGCCTCGCTGAGCATGGCGTGACGCAGCTTGGCGTCATCCCTGGTCGCCAGCGCCTGCTCGTGGAGTTTCCAGGCGAAGGCTTGGCGCTGGCTCTCCTTGCGCCCGGCGAACTCATCCTTGTAGAGTTTCTTGAGCGTCTCGCGCCCAGCCTTCTGATCGGCGACCGAAGGCAGCGCATCGCGCTTGCCGTCGACCGAACGCGCGGGCCGCGAGAACAGCGTCAGGCGCTTCTGGTCTTTGCTCAGTTGGATGGCGCCGAGATGCGCTTGCTGGGCGTCCAGGCTCTTGCGCTGCGCCTTGAGGCTCGCCGGCGTACCGGCGAAGCGCTCCGCGACCTCGAAGTAGCGGATCGCCACCAGCAGCGGCTCGTCGACATGCCCGGCCGCGAAGCGATCGGCATCGGCGAGGTAGGCGTCGGCCTTCTCCTTGGGCAAGGTCTGGTCGGCGACCTTGTTCATGAGTTCGACCGTGGCCACGAGGTCGGGGTCGAATTCCTTGCTCTCGACGAAGCGTTGGAGGTGGTCGATGTTCATGCGCTTCTTGCACCAGAAGATGTTGGCCTGCATGCCGCGGGCCTGGTCGAAGGCCTGCGCGCCCTCGTACAGCTTCAGCGCCCGGGTGAAGGCCAGGGCGGCATCGACCATCAGCGCGGGATTGTCATTCGAGGCGGTCATCGCTTTGAGTCCGACCGCGGCGAAGGCGTCGGCTTCGGCGAGATCGGCCGGCGCGGCGCTGGTCTCCGGCGCGGCGCTGGTCTCCGGCGGTGCGCTGGCGGCGTCATCGACCTGGGCGACCGCGCTCCCGGTGAACACGCTCAGCAACAGGATCAGGGACAGGGCGAGACGGGTCATGGGCGCCGACTCCGCGTGCGGGAAGAGGATCTGGAGATCAGCAGAACGCGCCGCCACGGTCGAAAGCCGGGTCGGGGCGGGTGCGGCCGAGGCCTCGCGTGTCACACGCCGAGGACGGAGCCGTGCGTGGTCAGGCGAACCGATCGGGGTTACCAGAAGGTGTGCCAGCGGGTGTGCCATGGTCCGAGCAGTGAATGAGACACTGTGCCGACCGCAAGCGGCATTCGCAGCCACCTAGCAACTGTTGGCGCGGTTTTACAGCTGGCTGGTCCAGTCCGGTCGCCAGGAACCCGCCCGCTCGCGCAGGCGGCGGATCGCATCGTGCTCGCGCGCGCCGCGGAACAGTCCGGTGATGCCGAGGTCCCCGTTGCGCGCGACCAGGGTGTAGTGGCCTTTGCAGTCGGGCCGGTTGTGGGCGCGCGCATTGAAACGCTTACCCACGGTGATGAACGGGCGATCGACGGGCAGCCGATCCCACAACCACGGGCGGGCCTGGCGGCCGCGCTGGCTGAGCACCGTCGCGAGCATCCAGGCCAGGTGCTCATCGGGCTTTGCGCTGGGCACGATCCACAACGGTTCGCCGCCGGCCACCGGCCGCGCGAGCTGGGCGCGCAGGGAATTGGCGATGAATTCGCGTAGTTGGGGCGCCTCGGCCGGCAGGGCTCGGGCCTGTTCGAGCGTTTCGAGCGCGACCAGGCACGGCAGCCAGGCCGCGAGCATCTGCTGGACCGGTTCGACCTCCCAGGCGCAGCGCAGCAAGGTGGCCAGCGCCGCCTCGCCATCGTGCGCTGCCAAGTTGGTGAGCAGCCGGGCGTTGATCGCCTTGGCGGTGGTGCCGTGCGGTTTAGGCAGGGCCCGCGCTTCGGCCAAGGGATCGAGCGGCTTCGGGGTGAGGACTTTGCCGGACTGGTGCCGACGGGAGCTGGCGAGCAGGTAACTCATGGCCATTCCATTCCGAGCCGAGGGGCGGCGAACCACACGCTCCACCTCAGGCGTCTGGCTGGATCATCGCCAGCAAAACGCGGTTTTCACCGCCATTCCGTCATCCTGTCACAAGTTCTACAGAATCAGTGCAGGCGTTGCGCGCAGCCGCGACGGTCCGCCTCAGGCGGCCTTCAGCAGTCGCCACGACGCCAGCTCGGCGTAGCGCGGTGTGCGATCGGTGCTGCGGTACAGCACCAGCTCGGTGGTCGGACATTCGCCCCAGTCGGCCAGTCCGTGTGCTTCGAGCAAGGTCGGCCAGTCGCGGCGCCCGGGGCGCGCCGAACGGATCGACGGATGCGTGGCGTCGTGCGGATGAGGCGGGCGCGGCCGGCAGATCGTGACGTGGGGATGGAAGTGGGCTTCGGGCTTCATGCCCAGGGCGTCGCAGAGGTCGAGGTGGGCGCGCGCGCAGGCGCCGTCGCGATCCTCCAGGGCGGCGTAGACCACGCGCGGCTCGGTGCGTCCACCGAAGGCGCCGAGTCCGGCCAGGCGCAACTGCGGCCGCGGCAGGCTCTGGGCGAGGTCTTCGATGGTGTAGGGCAGGGTGCGCGCCTCGTCGGCGTCGCAGCGACCGAGGAACAGCAGGTTGAGGTGGAAGTCGTCGGGGTGCACCCAGTTCGCCGGCAGATCCCAGGCCTGCAGGCGGGACGAGAGGGCGGCGAGCTGATCGCGCGGGGCATCGGCGAGTCGCAGGGCGAGGAAGTGGTTCATGTGGGCACCCAGGGTGGGGAGCGGCCGAGCCGCTCAGGAGGGGCCGAGGCCCGTGATGAGGAACCGTGATCGACGTGGTCTGCCGTGCCGGGGAACCTCCTTCCATCACACCGTCATCACACCGGGGACGACTGCCGCGCGCTGCGCTTTGCAGCCATGCTGGGAAGAGGATACTCGCCGCCGATGGAACGCGCCAGTCCCGCCGTGCTGATCGATCGCTGGGTGTCCAAGGTGGCTCCCGAGGCTGCCGACTGGTTGAACACGCGGGTCGCCGCGATCGCCGGCGAAACGCTGCCGCGCACCGTGTTCATCGCCTTCGCCCAGGCCAGCCGCCACGCAGGCCACGCTGCCCTGAGGTTGAGCCCGGCGGACCGCGCCGATGCCGATTCCGCGCGACCAGGCTGGCATCCGGAGCCGTGGACCGCGACCGACGCCCTGCGCGCGCGCCTGCTGCTGGCGGTGCCGGCCGTCGAAGCGGCCCCCTTCGTGCTCGCGCTTGACCGACTGGCGAGCGCCGCCGATCTCGGCGAACTGGTCGCGCTCTATCGCGCCCTGCCGCTGCTCCCGCACCCCGAGCGGCTGGCGGCGCGCGCTGCCGAGGGCGTGCGCAGCAACATCCAGGCGGTGTTCGACGCGGTCGCGCTCGACAACCCCTACCCCGCCGAGCAGCTCGACGACAGCGCCTGGAACCAGCTGGTGCTCAAGGCGTTGTTCGTGGGCAGCCCGCTGCAGCGCATCGCCGGCTTGGACCGGCGCGCCAACCCGCGCCTGACCCGCATGCTCTGCGACTACGCGCACGAACGCTGGGCCGCC
>JACDEC010000335.1 GCA_013816645.1 Planctomycetota bacterium | reverse complement strand
GCTGCGCGCCGAGCAGCTGCTGGATCGTCCTGACCTGCCGGTCGGCGCCGTCGGGAGACTCGCCGGTTTCCCCGACCCGACTGTGTTCGGGCGGATCTTCCACGCCGCGCGCGGCTGCTCGCCCAGCGCCTGGCGCAGTCGCGCCCAGGCTCGACACAAGACCCGTCGCTGAACGGCGTCACCCTCGCCAGCGCGCGGGCGTGACGCCGGCATGGCGGCGGAAGGCCTGGACGAAATGGCTGGCCCCGGCGAAACCGCAGCGGCGACCGATCTCGGCGATCGGCAGCGCCGACGTGCGCAGCAGGATCTCGGCGTGACGCAGACGCTGCCGGCGCAACCAGGTCGCTGGCGCCTCGCCGCAACTCCGCGTGAAGACCCGGGTGAGGTGCTCGCGGCTGACGCCGCAGCGCTGCGCGGCCTGGGCGATGCCGACCGGCGCCTCGATGCGCGCGGACAGGAATGCCATCGCGTCTTCGACCAGCGCCCGATCGGGATCGTCGCCCCCCTCGATGCCCTCGACCAGGGCCGCGAGCAGATCGCAGGCCAGGCGCGCCGAGACCGCGGCGCTGATACGCCGGTGCGATAGCGCCGCGGCCGGCAGCAGCCCGAGCAGCGCCTGGACCACCGCATGGTCGGCGGAGATCGGCAGCACATGCCCGTGCCCAGCGACCAGCTGGTCGACGGTGGCCAGGGCGGCCTCGCCGTCGAGGTTGGCGTAGACGAATTCCCAGGGCTCGGCGCTGCCGGGCGCGACGCCATAGAGCACAGGCTGGCGCTGGGCGACAAAGCACAGCGCCGTGCCCCTGGGCAACGGGGCGATGACCGCCCCGCCGGGCGAGAGCAACGCCCCCTGACCGCGCAGAGTGATCTGCACTGCCGCCTGGGCGTAGGTGCGCGCCGCGCTGTCGCGCCGGTAGTCGCCGTCCTGGTGCTCCCAGGCCACGCGCTCGACGCGCGGCAAGGCGATTGGGCCGCTTCCGGCGCTGAGCAGCAGGGTCCGACTCGTGATCACAGCAACGACATTAGGTGCACGTCCACGATATGTACACCGGACTTCGACGCGGGAACATCAGTCACATGTCCAGCTCAGCCGCCCCCCGCGCTACGACCACCATTCCAGTCGGCCCACTCACCCTGACGCTGGTCGGCGATCCCGGTACGTTCGCTGCGCGCCTCGCCGCGCGCGGCAGCGCGCCAGGCCTATGGCTGGTCGAGCTGACCCTGGAGGCGAGCGCCGCCGCGGTGCCCTCACGGCTGTCGCTGCGCTGGTCGCTGCCCTGCGCCGACATCCAGGCGGGCTGGCGTGGCGACTGCAACGCCTACCACGGTCCGTTCCCGCCGGATTGGGGCGGCAGCGGCTTCACCCCGCGCGCGGCGGCGCAGTCGCCGGTCAGCTGCCTGCACAGCCAGTCGGGGAAGAACCGGCTGACCTTCGCCAGCGACGACGCCATCCATCCGACCACGCTGAGCGCCGGTCTCCACGAGGAGACCGGCGCCTTCACCTGCTCGGTCGACGCCTTCGTCACTCCGCGCGCGCCATCGCGCTCCTTCACCGTGCGCGTGCGCATCGACCTGCGCGACGTGGCGATGGAGCGCGCGCTAGGCGAGGTGTCGCAGTGGTGGGAGACGCTCTATCCGCCGTGCGCGGTCCCCGAAGTCGGCCGCCTGCCCATGTACTCGACGTGGTACTCGTTCCACCAGGCGGTCGAACCGGCCGCCGTCGAAGCCGAATGCCGGCGCGCCAAGGAACTGGGCTGCGAAGCCGTGATCGTCGACGACGGCTGGCAGACCTTGGATGGCAGCCGCGGCTACGCGTTCTGCGGCGATTGGGAGAGCGAGCGCATTCCCGACATGGCGGGGCACGTGCGCCGGGTGCACGCGCTGGGCATGAAGTTCCTGCTCTGGTACTCGGTGCCGTTCATCGGCCTGCGCAGCAAGGCTTACCCGCGCTTCGCCGGCAGGTACCTGCGCGAGGACGCGCTGATGAACGCCGCGGTGCTCGATCCGCGCTTCCCCGAAGTCCGCGAGTACCTGATCGGCGTCTACGAACGCCACTTGCGCGAGTGGGATCTCGACGGCTTCAAGCTCGACTTCGTCGACGCCTTCACCCGCGCCGACGCCGACGCCAGCGGCGGGCGCGACATCGCTGACGTCGACGAGGCCGTGGTGCGCCTGCTGAGCGACGTCATGGCCCGCCTGCGCGCGATCAAGCCGGACATCCTCGTCGAGTTCCGCCAGGGTTACGTCGGCCCGATCATGCGCACCTACGGCAACCTGTTCCGCGCCGCCGACTGTCCGGCCGACGTGATCGGCAACCGGGTGCGCACCCTGGACATCCGCCTGACCTGCGGCGCCACCGCCTGCCACAGCGACATGGTGATGTGGCACCCCACGGATCCGGTGGAGAGCGCCGCGCTGCAACTGGTCAACGTGCTGTTCAGCGTGCCGCAGGTGTCGGTGCTGATCGAGCGCCTGCCCGCCGACCACCGGGCCATGCTCGCCTTCTGGTTGGCCTGGTGGCGCGAGCACCGCGCCACGCTGCTCGACGGCGAACTGTCGGTGGCCCATCCCGAGTCGAGCTACACCCAGGCCAGCGCGCGCTCGGCGCACGAGCGGATCACCGTGGCCTTCGGCGATCTGGCCACCGTGCCGGACGCGCCGTCCCGGGTGCAGGTGGTCAACGCCACCCGCAGCGACCGCCTGATCGTGGAGTTGGCCGCGCCGCTGGGTCGGCGGCGCCTGGTGGTGCGCGATTGCCGCGGCCGGACGATCTCAGACGCCACGGTCGATCTGCCCGCGGGCATCCACCGACTGGCCGTGCCGGCGGCGGGGGTCGCGCTGCTCGAAGCCTGACCGCGCGACCTCGGGCGGCGGGGGTTGGCACTTTGCCAGCGGGAGGCGCGGCCATACTCCGCGCTCCCATGGCCGACCCGATCCCCGAACTGAAGGCCGAAACCGCCAAGCGGCGGACCTTCGCGATCATCTCGCACCCCGATGCGGGCAAGACCACGCTGACCGAGAAACTGCTGCTCTATTCGGGCATGATCCGCACCGCCGGCATGGTCAAGAACCGCAAGGGCGGGAAGCTGGCGACCTCGGACTGGATGGGCATGGAGCAGGAGCGCGGCATCTCGATCACCTCGTCGGCGATGCAGTTCCCCTACAAGGGCGCGATCATCAACGTGCTCGACACCCCCGGACACCAGGACTTCAGCGAGGACACCTACCGCACGCTGACCGCGGCCGACAGCGCGATCATGGTCATCGACGCCGCCAAGGGCGTCGAGACCCAGACCCGCAAGCTGTTCGCGGTCTGCAAGCTGCGCGGCATCCCGGTGCTGACCTTCATCAACAAGATGGACCTGCCGGGACGCGACCCGCTCGAGTTGATGACCGAGGTCGAAGAGGTGCTGGGCATCCACGCCTCGGCGATGAACTGGCCGATCGGCTCGGGCCGCGAGTTCGCCGGGGTGGTCGAGCGCGCGACCCGCGAAGTCGTGTTGTTCCAGAAGACCTCCAAGGGCGGCGCCGCCAAGGCGTCGGTGCTGCGCATCGGCATCGACGATCCCGCGGCGGCCGAGCACCTGCCTGGCGACCTGCTGGCCAAGGCCAAGTCGGACCTCGAACTGCTCGAGGTCGCCGGCAATCCCTTCGACCGCGAGGAGTTCCTGCGCGGCAAGGTCTCGCCGACCTTCTTCGGCTCGGCGCTGACCAACTTCGGCGTCGAACCGTTCTTCGACGCCTACGTCGCGCTGGCGCCGCCGCCGGGACCGCGGCTCGCCGACTCGCCCGCCGGCGAGATCATCGTCGATCCGCTCGACACGCCTTTCAGCGCCTACGTCTTCAAGATCCAGGCGAACATGAACCCCAAGCACCGCGACTCGATGGCGTTCGTGCGCGTGGTCTCCGGCCGCTTCGAGCGCGACCTGGTGGTCAAGCACCACCGCCTCGGCCGCGAGATCCGCCTGTCACGCCCGCACAGCATGGTCGCGCAGGACCGCACCACCGTCGACCACGCCTACCCCGGCGACGTCGTCGGCCTGATCAACCCCGGCACCTTCGCGATCGGCGACACCATCTCGCTCAAGGGCGGCTTCGAGCACAAGCCGCTGCCGCAGTTCCAGCCCGAGCTGTTCGCGCGCATCGCGCCCGCCGACCTGACCAAGCGCAAGCCGTTCGACAAAGGCCTCGCCCAGCTCACCGCCGAAGGCGCGGTGCAGCAGCTGCGTCCCTGGGAGATGAGCAACGCCGAGCCCTTCATCGCCGCGGTCGGCCGCCTGCAGTTCGAAGTGCTGCAGTACCGCCTCGAGCACGAGTACGGCGTCGAGACCCACCTGACCATGCTGCCCTACGAGTGCAGCGCCTGGCTGATCGGCGACGTCGACGCCTTCAAGAAGCCCTACAGCGCCGCCCTGGCCCGCGACAGCCGCGGCCGCGCGGTGGTGCTCTTCACCAGCCAGTGGGACAAGCGCTCGGCTGCGGAGAAGAATCCGGAGCACAAGCTCGTCGAG
>JACDEC010000334.1 GCA_013816645.1 Planctomycetota bacterium | reverse complement strand
GAATTCAACGCGGTAATAACCGCATCATGGCGTGCGCCATCCCTGCCCAGGCGACCAGACGAATGGGAAGGGCCGAGCGGGATCGAGGTGCTGCAATGGCCCCGACATGCCATCCCATAACTTCAAACCGGCATGTCATCGACGTAAGTCTTGTCCTTGAAAAAAGACGGCCCTTCGACATTGCCGCCGAAGGGCCGTCTTTTCACTTTGGTCGGACCGACAGGATTCGAACCTGCGACCTTCTGGTCCCAAACCAGACGCTCTAGCCAAGCTGAGCTACGATCCGCTGGACGGCATGATGAGCGGTGCCGCCGGGGAATGCAACGCCAGTGCTGGGTGCGCGTGGACGGTCCCGCTCTGCGCTGGACAGTCAGCACTGCGATTGCACTGGCGGCCGAAATGGCAGGGTGATGGCCCTAGGAGTCGCCCATGCGCCTGATCCGCCTCGCCGCATCCCTGATGCTGGTCGCCAGTGCTGCCGGCGCCGACGCCGCGAGCAATGAAGGCTCGGTGGTGGCCGATGGCCTGATGCCCTCCATCCCGCGCACGGTGCAACGCGTTTCGACCGGCCCACTGGGGGAGATCTGGCGTCTCAAGGAGATGGAACCGGTGCGCGCGCTGGTCGAGGAGCAGGCCGCCGCACTGCGGACGCGCCTCGGCGTCGATCTGCTCGATGTGCTGAGCGATGTCAGCGAACTGCGCTCCCGCACCCTGCTCTGCCAGGGTCGGCCGGTGACCGAATTGTCGATGCGCCTGCCCACGCGCGCCGCCGACTTGGCCGCCCTCGCCGCACAATTCGGCACCGCGGCGGGCGACGAGACGGTGGTCAACATCCCGCTGCCGCAGGCCAAGATCGGCCGTATCCGTCGTGCGGATGACTGGGTGGTGTACACCGATGCGACGGCCGAGGACGTCCTTCCCGCCGGCCCGCCTCCGACCGTTGCTGCCGATGCCGACAGCGCCGGCTTCTATGACCTGGCCCCGCTCCTCGGCCTGGCCGGCCCGGAAGGCGAAGCGGTCGGTCGCACCCTGGGCGCTGGTCGCGTGCTCTATGAGCAGGCGGTTACCGCATCGGGATCGCGCGACTCCTTCCGGCTCATCGGCTTGCGCTTGCCGCTGGCGCCGCTTGATCCGGCGGTGCTTGCGGGCTTGCCCGATCGTCCACTCGCGTTGTTCGCGGTCGGTCTCGACGGCCCCGCCACCACCGACCTCATCGACGAACTGCTCGCGGCACTCCAGATCACGCCAACCGACCTGACCGCCGAACTGCGTGCGGCGATCTCCGGCTCGACTGGCACCGCATTGCTGGCGGTATACCCCTCGGCTCCTTTCCCCACCGTCACCGCGGCGTTCCCGGCCTCGGCGGCGCTCGATGCGGTCCTGGCCTCCTGGGCCGAGGAGGCCGAGCTCGACCTCGATCTCGCTGCTGCCCACCAGGAAGCGCAGATGCTGCCGCTGCCGCGTGGTTTCCCGTTCATGGTCCAGGTCAGGCGCACCGTCGGCCATTGGTGGATCTCGACCGACGCCGCGCGCTTCGACGGCATCACCTCCGGCAGCAGCGGTGCGCTCGATGCCGCCAAGCTGTTGGAAGGCGGGGACGGCGCGCTCGGCGTGGCCAGCCAGGATCTGGGAGGCCTCGCCCAGTTCACGCTCGGGATGCTGCCGATGATGCAGGCTGGCCTGGTGCAGATCCAGCAGGCCCAGGGTCGCCGCGGCGGGGTCGACAACAGCGCGCCCATGAAGCGCTGGTTCGCCGTCGGCCAACGCGCGCTCGCCGCGGCGATCCCGATGCTCACGAAGCTGCCCTGTCGCGGCCTGCTGGTGCGCCAGGGGGCGGATCTCGAACTGCGCGGCGACAACGCCGCCGCCGTGGTCATGCTGCCGGCGGTCATGGCCGGCATCTTGTTGCCCGCGATCACGCTGGTGCGCGAGAACGCTCAGCGCACCAAGAGCGGCAACAACATGCGCCAGATCGTCACCGCGCTGATCGCCGACATGGGTGAGCGCGAGGATGGCGGCTGGCCCGCGGATCTCGATGGTCCCTTGGAGCGCATGCAGATGCCGGAGGAGCTGCTGGTGTCGCCGGGCGCGAAGGATGTGCCGCAGCCGCATTACCTGTACGTGCGGCCGATCGCCGAGACGCCGTCGAGCCAGCCGGTCTTGGTCGAGAATCCGGCCTGCCGCCGTGGCCGTGGTGCGATGGTCGCCCGCGTCGATGGTTCGGTCAGCTACCTCGCCGGGAGCGCCGCCCATCAGGTGTGGGCCGAAGCTCAGCGCCTGGCCGCCTTGCCGCAGGCGGCTGCCGCGGGCATCGCGCCCGCGGACTGGGCGGCGGTTGCTGAGACCTTGGGCATGCCCGCGCCCGAGCCGGCCGAGATGGTGGTCGAACCGGCCTTCTGAGCGCGCCTCAGCGGACTCACCACAAGGGCGGCAGTCCGAAGAGTTTCACCGCGTTTTGCGTGGTCCACGCCGCAAGATCCTCGCGCCGCTGGCCGCGCACCTCGGCGAGCAGGTCGAGGGTATGGACCACGAACGCGGGTTCGCAGCGCCGCCCGCGCAGCGGCAGGGGCGCGAGGTACGGGCTGTCGGTCTCGATCAGGATGCGGTCGGCCGGCACCATCGCCGCGGCTTCGCGCAGGAAGCCATTGGCCTTGAAGGTGGCGGTGCCGTTGAACGAGAGGTGCCAGCCCAGGTCGAGGTAGCGGCGCGCGGTGGCCGCGTCGCCGATGAAGCTGTGGATGACGCCGCGCACCCCGGCGCAGCGGTTCAGGGTTGCGAGCATGTCCTCGTGGGCGTCGCGCACGTGGATGATCGCCGGCAGGCCCAAGGTGCGCGCCAGGTCGAGCTGGGCTTCCAACTGCTCGATCTGCACGGGATGGGGATTGAGCGGATGGTGGTACTCGAGGCCAATCTCGCCCACCGCGCGGAAGCCGCCGGCGCCGAGCAGTTCGCCGAGTTCGGCCAAGGCAGCGGGGAACGTCTCGCCGGCCTCGTGGCAACTGAAGGGATCGAGGCCGACGCTGGCGCTGATCAAGCCGGGATCGGCGTCGGCGAGCGCCTTGGCCGCGCGCCCGTCAGCGATGCCGGTGCCGATGGTGAGCAGGCGGTCGATGCCCGCGGCGCGCGCGCGCGCGATGACCTCGGCGCGATCGGCGTCGAAGCGGCCGTTGGTGAGGTGGCAGTGGGTGTCGATCAGCGGCGGCAGCATGGGCGGCCGCATGATCGGCGGCTGAGCGGGAAGGGAAGCCGCGCCATTGGCGTTCCGGCCGGAGCGGCTGGCGCTACCGTCCGCGCATGACCGATCCCGCCCCCTGGGAAGTCCTCGCGCGCCGCACGCTGATCAGCGACCGCTGGCTGACCCTGCACGCGGACACGGTGCGCACCGACACCGGGGTGGTGCTCGATCCGTTCTACCTGATCGACGAGCGCTCGTGGGCCTGCGCCGTGCCGATGCTGCCGGATGGCCGTCTGGTGCTGATCGAGCAGTATCGTCACGGCGCCGGCCGGGTTTTTTATGAACTGCCCGCAGGGGACATCGACGCCGGCGAGACTCCGGCGGCCGCCGCCGTGCGCGAACTCGCCGAGGAAAGCGGGTACCGCGCGATCAGCGAGCCGGTGCCGCTCGGCGCCCTGTACCCCGAGCCATCGCGCAACCGCAGCCGCGGTCATGGCTTCTTCATGCGCGTCGATCCCCAACCTGCGGCGCTGGCGCTCGACCACGGCGAAGCCATCCGTCCCTGCCTGCTCACTGTGGCCGAGATGCTCGCCGCGCTCACCGACGGCCGCATCGCCCACGCCGTCCAGGTCGCCTTCCTCTACCGTGCGCACGCCGCCGGTCTGCTCGGCTGATCAGTCCCATGCCCAGGCCGCGCCGTACCCCGCTGCAGACCATGGCGATCGCCTTCGCGCTGGCCATCGGCCTGATCGTCGGCGTGCGCATGATCGGCCGGCTCTACGCACCAAAGGCCGCCGAGCGCGCGGTGGCCGGGCGACCGGACCTGGAAGTCATCGACGCGATGCCGGCGCAACTCGCGGCCGCGGGCTGGCGGCTCGACGAGCGCAGTCCGCGCAGCTGGACCGACATCAGCGTGCGCCTGTTCGAGAACGACCGCGGCAATCTCACCCTGCTGCGCTGCCGGGTCGATGCCGCCGAGGCCCTCGGTCTCGCCGCTTTCCCGCCCGACAGCCGCCGCCCAAGCGAGGATCGCGCGCCCGCGGACTGGCCATGGGGCGCGGATGGCGACCCGTTCCGCGTACCCGCGTGGTGGTCGCCGGCAGGAGCGCAGAGCCGACTCTACGAATCGTTCCCGCCCGACGGCCTGCGCCGCGGGGTGTTCGCCAACTACGATCCCGCATCGCGCTGGCTGCACCTGTGGAGCTGGGCGCGCAACGACGTGCGTCCCGTGCGCGCCGACGCGCTCGCCCACCTGGTGGTCGACGAACTGGCGACGGTGCTGTCCGCCGCGGCGCTCGCCGAGCAGTGGCCCGCCGACGCCGACGGCTGGTTCACCCGCGAC
>JACDEC010000017.1 GCA_013816645.1 Planctomycetota bacterium | reverse complement strand
TCGGTCATCAGCGTGCGTCCGGTGGTTCAGCGGGGCTCAGTTGACCTTGCTCGGATGGTCGACGAACCCGAGCTCGCGCGCCTTGGCGAGCAGCGCGTCGACCTTGACCGGATCCTTGCCGGCCATCATCCGCGAGAGCATCGCGCTGACCGTGAGGTTCTTCACGTCGCCGCTGCCCATGCTGGTGTTGAGCAGCACGTCCTTCACGTCTCCGGGCAGGCTCTGCTCGCCGCTCAGGTAGTCCTTGCCCAGGATCTTGAGCGTTTCGCTGTGCTGCACGGTGGCGTCGAGGCCCTTGCCGACCGACACCGCCTTGACGAAGCGCTCGAAGAACTCGCCGTCGCCGCCGACGATGTCGAACTTCGCCTTGGACAGCGCCTGGCCGAGCACCACGGCGTTCTGCTCCGAGACCTTGACCTGGCCGGCGATGCGCTCGCGCGCCAGCTCGAACTCCTTCTCGAGGCGCAGGCGGAACTCCTCGTGCGCCTTGGTCTCGGCGGTGAGCTTGGACATCGACACCGCCTTCTCGGCCAGGCCCTTGGCCTCGGCGAGCATCTTGACCTCGGTCGCACCGGCTTCGGCCTGGCCGACCAGCTCGATCGCCTTGGCCGACGCCTCCTGCACGTGGACTTCGGCCAGGCCCTGCTTGCGGCGGGCCTCGGCCTCGGCCTCCATCACCCGCGCGTGGGCCAGGCCCGGCGCCGCGGTCTCGGCCTGCATGCCCTCGGCCCGGCGGGTGCGCGCCAGCGCGTCCTTCTCGGCGGCGTTGAGGTCGGCATCGGCGGTGATCATGCGTTCCTTGGCGAGGTGGCCGGCGGCCTGCTCGGACCCGATCGCGGCGGTGACCTCCTTGATGCGCACCTGCTCGGCCGCGGCCTCGGCGTGGGCCACCGTGACCTTCTTGTGGCGGTCGGCCTCCATGAAGGCGCGCAGGTTCTTGGTCAGCTCCTCTTCCTCGGCCACGGCCTTCTCGACCGAGACGCGCTCGCGGATCACCTCGGCGATGTTCTTGCGCTCGATGGCGATGATCTTCTCCTTCTCGATGCCGCTGATCTCGACCGCGCGCTCGCGGTTGATCGCTTCGAGCTGGCGGGCCTTCTCGACGCGCTCGTACTCGACGGCGACCGCGCCCTCGCGGTTCTTCTCAGCGACCTGGACCTCGCGCTGGGCGTTCTCGCGGGCGATGCCGATCTCCTGCTCGGAGGCGATGCGCGCGCCCTCCGACAGCTGGCGCTGTTCGGCCTCGACCTTGTGCTGCTCGGCGGTCTCGCGGGCGCGGGTGGTGGCGATCTCGCGACCCTGGCGCGCCTCGGCCTCGGCCTGCTGGCGCTCCAGCGAGAGCATCGCCTCCTTGGCTTCGACGTCCTGCTTCTTGATGGTCTTCTCGGCCTCGCGCTGGATCTCGTTGGCCATGACCCGCTGGGTGCTGGTCAGGTCGATGATCTTCTTGCGGCCCTCGCTATCGAGGATGTTGTCGGGATCGAGCATCTTGAGCGGGGTCTGCTCGAGGTAGTCGATCGCCGCGTCCTCGAGGTTGTAGCCGCTGAGGTCGCGGCCGATGACCTTGACGATCTCGTCCTTGAAGGTGTCGCGCTGGTTGTAGAGGTCGATGAACTCCATGCGCTTGCCCACAGTCTTGAGCGCTTCGGAAAACTTGGCTTCGAACAGTTCGGCCAGGGTCTCGGTGTCGCTGGCCCGCGCCACGCCGACTGATCCGGCGACCTTGACCACGTCCTCGCGCGTCTTGTTGACGCGCACGAAGAAGGTGACCTTGATGTCGGCGCGGATGTTGTCCTTGCAGATCAGCCCGTTGGCGCCGTTGCGGTCGACCTCGATGGTCTTGACCGAGATGTCCATGACCTCCGCGCGGTGGATCACCGGCATGACCATGGCGCCGGTGAAGGTCACGGTCGGTTCGAGGTGGCCGAGCTTGTTGATGATCAGGGCGTGGCCCTGCTCGACCGTGCGGTAGAACGCGTTCAAGGCGATGACCAGAATCAGCAGGAAAGCGCCGATGGCGGCGGTGATGATGAGCGGGGTCATGGGAGCTCCAGGTTGCGGTTCAGTTGCGGTTCAGGCGGATTCGGTGGCGCGCGCCGGCGGCGCAGCGTTGGCAGGAAGATTCGCGGGCAGCGTCGCCGCCGGTAGGACCGGCGCTGGCGGCTGCTCGGCCGGCGTTCCGTCGATGCCGGTGGCGAGGAAACCGGGGCGCAGGTGCGGGAGGGGCGCGACGAGGTAGAGGTCGCGCTCGGCGTCGTGCTCGACCACCACCGCCTGCTCGCCGCGGGCCAGGCGCATCCCGGTCGCGCAGATCACGTTGAGCAGGATGTCGGGACCGTCGGTGGCGATGCTCGCGGTGCCGAAGCGCTCGTCGACCTGGCCGGAGGTGATGGTCGCCTGGCGGCCGACCAGCGCCTGGTGGGCGTGCACCGTGTCGAGCGTGAACAGCTTGCGCAGCGGCCGGGCGGCCGCCGCGGTGCCGAACAGCGCGGCGATGGTCGCGCCGGCTCCGGCGATCGTGGCGTAGGCCCAGGACGGCAGGATCGACGACAGGGGAGCGCGCAGCGACAGTTCGGCGCTCATCGAGAGCGACCAGGCGATGAGCAGGAACAGGGTCAACAGCAGGGTCAGGGGCACCTTGCCGATCGACAGGAAGTCGAGCGCGCCGTGGTGGCCGAGGTCGCCGACCTCGCCGTGGTCGGTGTGGATGTGGAACATGTCGATGTCCATCTGGCCCATCGCCACCAGCAGCCAGTAGGCCAACGCCACCAGCAGCAGGCCGCTGAACAATGCGGTCGGTACGGCAGTGGCGGCGGTGAGCATCTCATCCATCGGGTTCGCCTTGGGCGACCGATGCTATACCCAGCGCACGTTATCGAAGCGGAATCGGTGGCCGGACCGTTATGTCCATCCCTCGGGGGCTAATAGCCTTGCCTTGTCCACCAGCCTCGCCCGGGCCAGGTGTCTCTTAGCGTGAACCACCACGCTCCGATGGGCGAGCAGCGTGCCCCCTTCGCTCATCGTCACGTCGTATCGCCGTGACCTGGGTGGTGGTGAAGGTCCAGGTGGTGCCCGAGACCACCGCGGGTGCGCCATCGACCTGCACCTCGACGGTGCCGGGGAACTCGACCTGGCCGGAGAGCGTCACGCTGCCGAGCGAGACCGTGGGAGTCACGCCTCCACCCCCGCCTCCTCCCCCACCGCCGCAGCCCACGGTGGTCGCCACCGCCGCCATCAGGCACAGGAGGGTGAAGCGGGAGCCGAAGCTCAGGAGCAGTCTGCGCATGAGAGTCGATCCGTTGCGGGAGTTCATGATGTTCATCCCTTCGCCGCGGGCATCAGCGGCACAGGCGGCAGGCTGGAGGACGGTTTCGGCACCGGGACATCACCCTCGTCGATGGTGATCGGCAGCAGGGTGGAATGCTTGCCGCGATCGTGGGCCTGCACCGTCACTGTCCTGGACGTTGCGCCGGGCAGAGGGACCGCCGCCGACCAGGTCGATCCGGTCTTGGTGATGGTTCCGGAGCTGATCGTCGCGGTCGTGGCGCTGCTGCCGGTGATCGTGCCGCTGACCGTGATGCTGGTCACATCCAGGACGTAGACGTCGAGTGTGCCCCCGACCAGCGAGAAGCTGTAGTTGGTCGAAGCCAGCGTGCCGATGGCGATGGTGATGGGATAGGAGCCGACGGTGGCGGCGTCAGCGCTGGTCCCGAGTTCGGGCGCTCCGCTGAAGGCGCTGCCCGCGCCGTCGCCGGCGACGAAGCCGGTCGCGGTCCAGGTCAGCGAGGCCGGGATGATGGTCGCGCCCTTGGCGACGAGCTTGTGATCGGCGGTCACCACCAGCTCCTGCTTGGTCACGGTGAGCGTGCCCTTCACGAAGGTGATCGCGTACGTGGTGCTGGTCAGTCCGCCCGGGGTGACGTCGTAGGCGCCGACCGCGCTGGCCGCGGTGGCGGTGGTGGTGAAGGCCAGGAGGCCGCCGAGGTCGCTGACGTCGTCGCCGATGGCGAATCCCGTATAGCTGACCGCGAAGTCCGAGTTGGCCGCGCCATAGACCTTGGAGCACGCGTTCGTCGTGACGGTCAGGGTCCTGGCGCCGACCGTGAGCGTGCCATCGGCGAAGGTGATCGCGTAGTTGGTGCTGGTCAGCCCGCTCGGGGTGACGGCGTAGTCGCCGATCGCGCTGCTGGCGTCGGCGCTGGTGGCGAAGGCGAGGCTCCCGCCCAGGTCGTCCTCGTCGTCGCCGGTGACGAAACCGTCGTAGGATGCGGCGAAATCGGGATTGGCTTCGCCGTAGACCTTGGTGGAGTTGACGGTGGTGATGGTCAGCGCCTTGGCGGTGATCGACAGGGTGCCGTCGGCGAAGGTGATCGCGTAGTTGGTGCTGGTCGATCCGCTCGGGGTGACGTCGTAGTCGCCGACCGCGCTGCTGGCGTCGGCGCTGGTGGCGAAGGCGAGGCTTCCGCCGAGATCGTCCTCGTCGTCGCCGGTGACGAAACCGTCGTAGGATGCGGCGAAATCGGGATTGGCTGCGCCGTAGACCTTGGCGGCGTCATCGGCGGTGATGGTCAGCGCCTTGGCGGTGATCGACAGGGTACCATCGGCGAAGGCGATCACGTAGTTGGTGCTGGTCAGCCCGCTCGGGGTGACGTCGTAGTCGCCGACCGCGCTGCTGGCGTCGGCGCTGGTGGCGAAGGCGAGGCTTCCGCCGAGATCGTCCTCGTCGTCGCCGGTGACGAAACCGTCGTAGGATGCGGCGAAATCGGGATTGGCTGCGCCGTAGACCTTGGCGGCGTCATCGGCGGTGATGGTCAGCGCCTTGGCCAGCACGTCGATCGTGGCCGTCGTGGTGGTGGTCGCGTAGTTGGGGTCGCTGGGGGTGAAGGTGGTGCTGAGCGTCTGGGCGTCGCCGGCGGACAATCGGATGCCCGACGCGGGCGTGTAGATGAAGCTGCCAGGGACGCCCCCGCTCGTGGCGTTCAGCTGCGACGCATCCAGCGCGGTGCCATAGGTGATGTCGGCGGGATTGGCCCAGGTGATGGTCACCGGGATCGCCGTGACGATCTGGTACACCGTTCCACTGGTCTGCAGGCAGTTGTCGTCGTAGGCGCTGTCGATCAGCGGCGTGTAGGTCACCGTGAGCGCGTGGGACCCGGCGTTGAGCAGCGTGCCTGAGGCCGGCGTATAGGCGATCGTCCCGGTGGTGGGGTCGGTCAGCGCGAGACCGAGATTGACGTCGCTGATCGTGGCGTTGAGCGCGCTGGCCGGCAGGGCCGCGCCACCCGTCGTGTAAGCGATCGGCGCAGGCGTCGACCAGTTGATGGTCGGCGGTGCCTGGGTGACGGTGAGCAGGCCGTTGACGTACACGATCGCGTAGTCGGCGCTGGTCAGGCCCGAAGGCTCGATGGCGTAGCCGTTCGGTGACGAGGTGGGCGTCGCAGCGGTGGCGTATGCCACCGTGCCGCTGACCACCGCGAGCGGATCGCTGTCCGGCGCGACCAATCCGGCGAAGGACACGCCGAAAGCCGGGTTCGCCGTGCCATGGATGCGGGAGGCGTTGGCGGCGGTGACGGTCAGGACGGGACGCCGGTACTCGAAGCCGAGCAGCACGGTCGAGGTGTTGCCGTTGACGGTCAACGCGACATCCACCAGTTGGGTCGAAGCGCCGATCGACAGGTCCGGCGTGGTCACCGTGACCGAGGTCGGGGTCGACGCGGTGACCGCCCCGGCCACGCCCGCGAAGCTCACCGTGGGCGTCAGTCCGCCGGACGGGCCGGTGAGCAGCAGGCCGGTGAGGGTCACGCTGTCGCCGCCGCGCGTGGTGCCGAAGGCGGGGGACAGGCTGAGGACTTCCGGGTTGGTGGTCGGTCCGATATCAGCGAGCAGGATGTCGTTGCTGTTGGTTCCGCGACGTACGTGATCTGCAGTCCGCGGCCATTCGCCGCGAAGGCGGCGCCCTCGGGCTTGCCGGCGAAGGTGCCAGAGATCGCGCCTGCGGCACCTTTGTCGAGGATGGTCCACCCGGTGGAGAACACCGAGGCCGGGCTCAGGTTGACCACCAGGTTGCCTGCGAGCGAGACCGTGCCGGCAGTGACTGCCAGCTTGCCGGATTGGCTCGGCGTGGCGCCATTGAGGTGCACGCGCAGGATTGCCCCAGCCGGCACCGTGACGTCGCCATTGACGGTGAGCGTGCCGATGCCGCTGGCATTGCCGGGAGCCAGGGTGCCGCCTGCAGCGACGCTGACAGTGCCGGCAATCCGACCGGCGCCGCCCAGGGTGGCGCCACTGGCGACGGTGACCGTGCTGACGGCCGTCCCGGTCGCCTGGGTCGCGCCATTGGCGAGCAGCACGCCGGCCGCCACCGTGGTGGCGCCGGTGTAGGTGTTGAGCGCGTTGTCCAGGGCGCCGGTGCCGGCACCGCTCTTGGTCACGCCGAAGCCTGCGCCGCTGATGGCTCCCGAGAACGTCGCTGTGGCACCGGCAGGTGCGCTGAGGGTGGCTCCGCGCTCGAGGGTGATCGCGCCCGCGAAGCTGACTGCGCCGCTCGCTGCCCCCACGGTGACGCTTCCGGTCGCATTCGCCGAGACCGTGACGGGACGGCCGATCGTCACGCCGTTGGCGGCATGGATCGAGATGTTGGCGGCGGTGACGATATTGCCGATGTTGATGGCGGATGCGGCGTCGCCGAACGGACCCGCGGCCAAGACCGGCGCGTTGGCCACGACCATCACGGTGCCTCCATTGATGCTGGTCGATCCGGTATAGGTGCTCGCACCAGACAGGGTGAGGCTGCCCGCCCCGCCGACGACCAGTTGCACGCCCGTGCCGCTGAGCGCCCCGGACATCGTCACCGCACCGTCGCGGGTCAGCGCCAGGATCTTGTTGTTGCTGACCGAGATGGCGCCGCTGAGCGCGAGCGAGCTGCCGGTGCCGACGATGATCAGCAGATCGGATCCATTCTTCCCGTCGATCGCATTGGCGATGCTGTGACTGCCGAAGTTGACGACGATCCGCTTGTTCACGGTGATCGTGGCGCCGGTGAAGCTCACTGGGCTCGACGTCGCCAGGGTGAGCGCGCCGACGGTGACCGGCGCGCTGAGATTCACCGCCAGCGGCGCTGTCACGTAATTGGCCGGAAAGGCGACGCTGTCGCCGGAACCCGGCACCGCGTCATTTTTCCAGTTCAGCGGATTCGACCACTGGCCATCCGCGCCGCCACCGTCCCAGCGCACATTCGCTGCGTGAGCTGGTGCAGCGCAGAGCAGCGCCAATGCCAGCGCAGCCGCGCCGATCAGCCGACTGGACAGGAAAGATGAGGTCAGGCGGACTGGCTCAAACATGGCGACTCCAGGAGATTTCGCTTTTTGCACGAAACCAATAGGGCGCGAGAGCCTAGGACGCCGGATAAATGATTAAACTAGCACTATCATACGGTCGGTGATGCATTTTTCATGACGTAGGGCTGGTAATTCATGCCGACGGAGGTGCAGCAGCGTCACTGCACACGTTCGATCATTCGCGCGAATGTCGGAACGGACCTCGCTCCCGCCTGCTGCGAGCGGAGGCAGGGAAAATAGGCTCGGCTGCGCCAGGAATGGTACTTACGTCGAGTGATGGACCGGGGGGTTTTGACTCACCACGCACGGATCGAGGCGCTCAAGGGAGCACTACTCGGTGCACATGCGCAGATGGGGTCGTCAGTGGCGACGAAAGAAGGTCAGCGCCAGAGCGCTGAGGACCAGGGCGATGCCGCTGCCGATGCCGCAGGGCTTGGCGGCGGTGCTTACTGTGGAAGTGCTGCTGCGGATCGTCCAGGCGTAGCTCGGCGTGTCGGGATCATTGCTAGTCACGCTTATGGTGAATGACCAGTTCGCCGCTTGCGGCGTCACATCGACGCCCATTCCCGTGGTCGTACCAGCGACGACCGATGCGGCGGGCAGAGCGCTGACTGATGCGATGCAGCCGGTGTGCGCCACCACGGTCGCGGTGGCGATCGACAGCACGGCTTGGCCACTGTTGGCGAGGACATAGGCGATGGTGGTATTGGCGCCGAGCGCAGCGCTGCACCGATCGGTCCCACCCGAGCCGATGATCACCGAACTGCGCGACACGACCAGGTTGGGCAATGGCGTCGGGGAGCAGGCGATCATGAACGTTTGCATCGCACTGGCCTGCACGCCGCCGTTCGCCGTGCCGCCGTTGTCGACCAGCATGAGCGAGATGGTGGCGGTTCCATTGGCGTTGGATGCGGGCGTGTAGCTCAAGGTCCCCGCGGGGGACACCGCTGGAGCGGTGGCGAACAAGCCGGGATTGCTGTTGGCGCTGACCTGGAAGGTCAGGGTCTGCCCGCTTTCATCGGTCGGCCCAGCGCTGATTGCGGTCGCCCAACTGGCCACGGTCTGCGCCCCGGCGCCCGCGTAGGTATTCTGGTCGGCTCCCGGGACGAAGGAGGGCTCGTCATTGACCGCGGTGACGTTGACGGTGAATGATCGCGAGGCGGTCAGCCCGCCACCATCGGTGACGGTGACCGTGATGGTGGCGAGGCCATTGCGGTCCGCGGCTGGGGTCACGGTCGCCGTGCGGTTGGCGAACGAACCGGCGAAGACCACGTTGGCGATCGGCACCAGGGTGGGGTTGGACGATGCAGCCGCGAGCGTGAGCGAACCGGCCGCGGTTTCGGCATCGCCGATGGTGACGGCGATCGCGCCGGTCGGCGCATCTTCGAGGATCGCCTGGCCATCGATCGGACTGATGGTCGGCGCGGTGTTCGCAGTCGCCGGCGTGGTTTCGTGCGCACCGATGTCGAACGCCCCGCCCTGGGGGATCGTCTGATTGAAGAAATCCCGGCTGCCGACCGTGCGGCTGCCGAACGCCGCGGTCCTCAGGTCCTGCCCGGCGTCGATGCACGGCGAGCCTGCGAGCAGTCGGTAGGCGGTGATCGATTCAAGCGCCGCGATCGAGGTCGGTTGCGCACCTCCGACCACGTTGGCGAGCAGGGGATCGGCTTGCATGCCGACCGGGGACCCGCTCCAGGTCTCGGGCGCGCCTGATGCCGACCGCCATGCATCCAGGCTGGTGTAGGTCAGGCTGCTCCATTTCCAGCCACCGGAATAATTGGCATCGCTGGAGAAATAGGCGTTGTCGACGAAGCTGAAATCGGCGGTGTGCGCCGCGATGTCGACGAACCGTGATCCGCCGGTGACGACGAAGATGTTGTTGGCGAAGCGGACGTTGGCCAGCGGGCCTCCCTCCCATTTGACGCACGCACCGGCTACGGCCGCATCGGCGTAGACCAGGTTGTTGTGGATGGTCACTCCCGTGAGTTTGCTCGGGTCGCCGTCATACCCGTTGTAGAAATCGAACCCAGCGCCCTGGTCGTTGGCCCTGCGGCGCGCGTCGTTCCAGCCCAGGCAATAGCGGATCGTGGCCGCGGAGACCGGCACGTCGGCGCCGCTGTATTCGCAGATCAGGTAACCCGGACCCTCGTTGTTGTAGGAATAGCAGTACTGGATCACGGCATTGACCGCGCCGCCGTCGATATCGAAGCCGCCGCCGTCCTTGACGCCTGCGGTGGTCTTCTGGTCGTGCACCAGGCAGCGTTGGATCACCACCCCGTCGGACTGGTAGGTCCAGATGCCGACCGGTCCGCCTCCGCCTGGATTGCCGGCGGATCCGCCGTTGTGGTGGGCGTAGCATTGGTCGACCAGTCCGCCGACGGTGCCGGAGACCACGATGCCGCTGCCGCTGTGGTTCGCGGTATGGAGGGGGTCTCCACGATTGAGGTAGGTTTCGCAGCCACGGATAGTGAGGCTGGCATGCGATTGCACCGCGGCCGAGGTCGTCGTGTAGCCGTAGCTGCTGATGCCGGAGCGGCTGTTGTCGTGCGCGACGCAGTTCTCGACGAGCGCGCCCGAGAAGCCGCTGAACGAAGCATGCCACGCGCCGATGATGATGCCGTTCCGGAACTGCCGCGCTTCGCAGTTGGCGATTGCGAGACCCGTGAGCTTGCTGCCATTGGCGAGATCGCAGTAGGCGATGATGCCGCTCTTGGTGCTGGAGGAGACGCCCGGTCCTTCGACGATCAGATCCTGGATCCGCACGCCGCCGGTGTTGTAGATGAACAGACCGTCGACGTTGCCCGTGGCCCGGATGATCGCGCGTCCGGTCCCGTAGCTGCCGATGACGATCGGATTCGCCGCGGAGCCGGTATCCGAAGCGTCGAGCATCAGGCCAGGATTGGTGAAGGTCTGGCCGCCCGCGAAGAACACGCGATCGCCGGCGACGAAATTGCTGGTGTTGACCTTGGCGATGGTTTGCCACGGGCTCGCCATGGAGGTCCCGGCGTTGCCGTCATTCCCGCTGGTGCTGACGTAGTAATCGCTGGCTGGCGCCGAGGCGATCAGGCAGCAGATCAAAGCGATGCTCGGGGCTAAGTGCACGGCGGCCTCCGCCGTCGATTCCCGCGGCTCGGGTGTCGCTTAGCCGGTGGGCTGCGCCCGCTGTCCGGGGTGCATCACTCGCGGCGCAACGCTCGCATCACTTGTAAAGCCCGATCCGCTCGAGCGACAGCGTGGTATCCCGACTGGTCAGGATCGACAATCCCTGGGTTCCGGTGAGGGTCAGTCCATCGTTCGCCGCACCTGGCATCTGCAATTCGCGCCGCTTGAACGCGGTGAAGGGAATGCGCACCTCGCGCCATCCCGCGACGTCATCGACCAGGTCGGCGAAGAATCGTTCAGCCTGGTCCTTCTCGCCAGGCTGCCGCGGGGGCCCATTGTCGAGGACCTCGACCAGCAACAGCGCGCCTGTGCCTTGACCTCGGCAGGTCAGGCTGAGCCCGCGGTATGGCGAGAAATCCTGGCGCTGGGCGAAGATCGCGCCCGCCCAGGATCGCTCGCTGGATAAATGGATCTGGAGGGAGCGCCCACCGACCAGTCCGCCGACGCCGCTGACCAGGGGCAGGTCGAGACTGCAGTTGTTCCAGCCGCCCGGGTCGGCGAGTTCCTCGAGCACCCGGTCGACCCGCCGCGCCACGCGGGGAGCCTCGCCCCGGGCGCAGGCCGCCACGTCGCCGGCCGACAGGCGGGCGCTCGCTCCACCGGAGGCGACGTCGACGACTCCATGCCCGACCGACACCGTACTGTGGCCGGTGACAGCGACGCTGAACGCGGTGCCGACCACGGAGGCGTTGGCGTGCGGAGTCTCGACCACGAACGGCCGATCAGCGGTGCGCGGCATGACCTCGGCGGACAAGCCGCCGTGTTCGAGGTGCACGCGCACGCCCTGGCGTTCGCGCGCGAACCGGGCGCTGGTCCCGGCCGAGAGATCGATGCGCGTGCGGTCGCTGATCAGGACCAGCCTCACCGGGGTATCGCCGGTGGCGATGGTCTCGCCTGCTCGGATCTCCCGATGCGGACCGGCGTCGGTGCGGGTGGCGATGACGTCTTCAGCGCCGACCGCGACGCTCGATTCGATGGGTCGGACGGCGACGGTCGGCGCCTCGCCCGGTGTCGCGCTGCGCTGGCCGCGGCTGGACGCGATCATCAGGCCGATGGCGGCGATCAGGGTGGCGGCGATCGCGGCGGCGGCATACCGGCCGGCATCGCTGCGGCGCTGACGGCGCAGGCGCCGTCGTCCCGATTGGCGCAGGCGGTCGATGCGCACGTGGGTCGACGCGTCCTTGAGCGCCGCGCGGATCCCGGCATCGACCAGCATCGCGCTGAAGTAGCGCGCACGCGCCGAGGGGTCGCTGCGCAGCAGGGCGTTGAGTTCGGATGCGGCTGTTTCGTCCCCCTGGTCGAGCCAGGCGTCGAGCAGCGCATCGCAACGTTGCGCGCCGGTCACCGTTCGGTCTCCAGGCGACATTCGCAGCAATCGCGCAGCTGGCGACGCACGCGCGACAGGGCGACGTTGACCGCGTTGATCGTCCAATGCACGCGCTCGGCGATCGCCGCGGGCTTGAGTTCCTCGGTGAAGCGCAGATCGGCCAGTTCGCGCGCGCGCGCGGCGCCAGCCCATCCAGGCAGGTGCGTATCGCCCGTTGATGGCGGTCCCAGGCGTCGTCCGATGGCGCTTCGGCGGCGAGCAGTTCCAGGACGTCCTCGCTGAGCGCGAAACCACGGCGCCGTTGGCGCAGCACGGCCAGCAGCTTGTTGCGGGCGATCCCGCGCACCCAGGCAGTGAAGTCGCCGTCGGGACGGAAGTCCGCGGCGCGCCTGCTGACCACCAGGAAGACCTCCTGGAACACGTCGTCGGCCAGGCCCTGGTCGCCCGCCACGAGGCAGACGATGAAACCGCGGATGGCCTGCGCATGGCGCAGGAACAGCAGGTTCATCTGCTCGACCGGATCGTTCGATGGCATGCTCATGGACTGTTCCCGCGCGGAGGCCCGGAATTAGCAGCCAATCCTGCCGGGGTGCGTAGGGCGGACCGCAGGGGGCCTGGGCGCTCCCGTGCGCGTGCGTCACCCGGCTCGGCGTCCACGGAACGTCGCAAGCGTTGCGGCGGTCACGCCAGCTCGGTCACCAGTCGAGGATGACCTTGCCCGATTGCCCGGTCTGCATCGCCGCGAAGCCGTCGAGGTAGCGCGCGACCGGCAGGCGGTGGGTGATCACCGCCGAGAGATCGAGGCCGCTCTGCAGCATGGCGGTCATCTTGTACCAGGTCTCGAACATCTCGCGGCCGTAGATGCCCTTGATGACCAGACCTTTGAAGATCACCGTGCTCCAATCGATCGCGACCTGACCGGGCAGGATGCCGAGCATGGCGATGCGGCCGCCGTGGTTCATCGCCGCGAGCATCCCGGTGAATGCCTGGCCGTTGCCCGACATCTCCAGGCCGACGTCGAAGCCTTCGACCATGCCGAGTTCGCGCATCACCGGCTCGAGCGGGGTCTTGGCGGTGTTGACCGTGCGCGTCGCGCCCATGCGCGTGGCCAGGGCGAGCCGGTAGTCGTTGATGTCGGTGACCACCACGTTGCGGGCGCCGACGTGGCGGGCGATCGCCGCCGCCATGCAGCCGATCGGTCCGGCGCCGGTGATCAGCACGTCCTCGCCGACCAGGTCGAAGGACAGCGCGGTGTGGGTGGCGTTGCCGTAGGGGTCGAAGATCGACGCCAATTCGTCGCTGATGTCGTCGGGCAGCTTGAAGGCGTTGCCCGCGGGTAGGGACAGGTATTCGCCGAAGCAGCCGGTGCGGTTGACGCCGATGCCCTGGGTGTTGCGGCAGAGGTGGCGGCGTCCCGCGCGGCAGTTGCGGCAATGGCCGCAGGTGATGTGGCCCTCGCCCGAGACGCGGTCGCCGGGAGCGAAACCGCGCACCGCCGAGCCCACCTGGTCGACGACGCCGACGAATTCGTGGCCGGTGACCATCGGCACCGGGATGGTCCGGCGCGCCCACTCGTCCCAGGCGAAGATGTGCAGGTCGGTGCCGCAGATCGCGGTTTTGCGCATGCGGATCAACAGGTCGTTGGGCCCGATCTCGGGCATCGGCACGTCCTGCATCCACAGGCCGGGCTCGGCCTTGGCTTTGACCAGCGCCTTCATCGTCGTCATGGTGTTCCTGACCGGCAGAGGGTTGGCGTCAGCCGATGATCTTCAGTTCGCGGCCGACCTTGGCAAACGCTGCGAGGGCAAGGTCGATGTGCTCGGCGCTGTGCGCGGCCGAGATCTGGCAGCGGATGCGCGCCTTGCCCATCGGCACCACGGGGTAGGCGAAGCCGACGGCGTAGATGCCTGCGCTGAACAGCCGCGCAGCCATGGTCTGGGCGAGGACCGCGTCGCCGAGCATCACCGGCACGATCGGATGCTCGCCGGGGACGATGGTGAAACCCAGGCCGGCCATGCCCTCGCGGAACTGGCGGGTGCGCTCGCGCAGCCGCTCGCGCAGGTCCGCGCCGGCCTCGACCAGTTCGAGCGCGCGCAGGGTGGTGGCGGCGATCGCGGGCGCGAGGGTGTTCGAGAACAGGTACGGGCGCGAGCGCTGGCGCAGCCATTCGACGATCGGCGCGCGGCCCGCGGTGTAGCCGCCCGAGGCCCCGCCGAGCGCCTTGCCGAAGGTGCCGGTGAGCACGTCGATGCGACCCTCGACGCCGCAGCGCTCGGGAGTGCCGCGACCATTGGCGCCGATGAAGCCGACGGCGTGCGAGTCGTCGACCATGACCAGCGCGCCGTGCTCGTCGGCGAGTTGGCAGACCGCGGCGAGGTCGGCGATGGTGCCGTCCATCGAGAACACCCCGTCGGTGGCGATCATCTTGAAGCGGCAGTCCTTGGCCGCGACCAGTTGCTGGCGCAGATCGGTCATGTCGTTGTTGGCGTAGCGGAAGCGTTTGGCCTTGGACAGGCGGATGCCGTCGATGATCGAGGCGTGGTTGAGCGCATCCGAGATCACCGCGTCCTGCTCGCCGAGCACGGTCTCGAACAGCCCGCCGTTGGCGTCGAAGCACGAGGAGTAGAGGATCGCCGCGTCGACCCGCAGGAACGCGGCCAGCCGGTTCTCCAGTTCGCGATGCACGGTCTGGGTGCCGCAGATGAAGCGCACCGAAGCCAGGCCATAACCGTAGGTGTCCAGCGCGCGCGTCGCCGCGACGATGAGCTCGTGGTCGTTGGCCAAGCCGAGGTAGTTGTTGGCGCATAAGTTGACGACCTGCGCGCCTTCCGCGCTGATCGTCGCCGCCTGCGGCGAGGCGATCACCCGTTCGCGCTTGTAGAGGCCGGTCTCGCGCAGCGTGGCGAGCTCGCTCTGGAGGTGGTCGAGGAACTGCTGGTTCATGGCCGAACGCTAATGCCATGCGCGGGAATGCCACCGTGCCAACCGGCTGCCGGATCAGCCGCGCGCCGCTCCCGCCACCGCCGTCGGATACAGTTCGTCAGCGGTCGCTGCCTGCGCTGCGATCGTCGAGTGGGCGGGCGCCGCGGCGGCGGTCATGCGGCGTCACGATGATCGCGCGCGGTCGGCGCTCAATGCGGGCGGGACGGGTTTGTCATGACAGGCGATCGGATGCTGCAGCGTGCCCACCTTGACCCGGGGCGAGCCAGCGTTGTCATGGCGCTCGGCAGCATTCCCCGCGACTGAGCGCTCCGCTCGATGAAGGCATTCGTGTCCCACCCGCTCGCGCACCCGCTCGCCGTCGCCCGGACCGCGCTGCGCTGGCTGCTGCTCGCGGCGGCGGTCGGTGTGCTCGCCGGCGGATCGTGCGCGGTCTTCCTGTCGGCATTGGATTGGGCGACGGAGTGGCGCGAGCAGCACCCGTGGATCATCGCGCTGTTGCCGTTGGCCGGACTGGTCATCGGGCTGTCCTACCACTGGTTCGGCGGGTCGGTCGAAGCGGGCAGCGAGCTGGTGCTCGCCGAGATCCATCAGCCGCGCCACCGGCTGCCACTGCGCATGGCGCCGATGATCCTGATCAGCACCGTGGCCACCCACCTGTTCGGCGGCTCGGCGGGACGCGAGGGCACCGCGCTGCAGATGGGCGCGTCGCTCGCCGATCAGCTCTCGCGCCCGCTGCGCCTCGACCAGCGCGCCCGGCGCATCCTGCTGATGGCCGGGGTCAGCAGTGGTTTCGGCGCGGTGTTCGGTACGCCGATCGCCGGCGCGATCTTCGCGCTCGAGGTGCTCGCGTTGGGCGCGATGCGCCGCGACGCGCTCCTGCCCTGCCTGATCGCGGCGGTGATCGGCGATCGGGTGGCGATCGCGTTCGGAGTCCGGCACACCGAGTACGTCCCCGGCGCGGTGCCGGCGCTGACGCTGCTCGGGATCCTCGCCGCGGTCGGCGCGGGCGCGGTCTTCGGCCTGGCCGCGCTGGCTTTCGCAGCGCTGACCCGCGCCATCCGCGCCTTCGCCCAGCGGACCATCGCCTGGATGCCCGGACGGCTGGTGGTCGGCGGCATCCTGGTCGCGCTCGCGGTGCTGGCCTTGGGCACCACCCGGCACATCGGCCTGGGCATCCCGACGATCGTCGAGTCGTTCGCGCACGCATCGCCGCCGAGCGACGCCCTGCTCAAGAT
>JACDEC010000333.1 GCA_013816645.1 Planctomycetota bacterium | reverse complement strand
CTTGACCAGGGTGCCGTCGCGGCCGACCAGGAAGGTGGCCGGGATCGAGGTCACCGCGAAGCGCTTGGGCAGCGGGCCCTGCCAGCCCTGGCCGTCGCAGTGCTGCTTCCAGGGGATGGCCTGCTCCTTCACGAAGGCGCTGAGCTTGTCGGTGTCCTCGTCGAGGCTGACGCCGATGATCTCGAAGCCCTGGTCGTGGTACTGCTCATAAGCTTTCTTGACGTGCGGCAGTTCGCGCACGCACGGGCCGCACCAGGTCGCCCAGAAGTCGATCAGCACGACCTTGCCGGACAGGGCGGCGGTCGAGATCGTCCCGCCGTCGGTGGTGGGCAGTTCCAGGGCGGGGAACGGCTTGCCGATGACCAGGCCGGCCTTCTCGGCTTTGGCCAGCTTGTCCTGCTGCTTGCCCTTGCTCATCGCGGCCATCATCACCTTCTGGATCTCCGGCATCAGTTTTTGCAACTGTTCCATCTTGATGGTCGAGAGCGTCTGGGCGATCACGGGCGCCCGGGTCGCCAGCGCCGTGCCGACCGGCGTACGGTAGAATGCGATCAGCGCGTCGAGCTCCTCAACGGTGAACTGCTCGGCGTAGAGCGCCACATACTGGCTCTCGACGTCGGCCCAGGCGACGCGTTCGCTGATGATCGCGCTCACCTCGACCATGGCGGCGGCGAAGGATTCGCGCTGCTCGGCGGGCATCTCCTTGAGCGCCGGCCCCATGCCGGCGTTCATATCATCGGCGACGCCCTTCGCGAAATGCTCCTTGGTCTGCATGACCTTGACCAGTTCGGTCGCCTTGGCGGTGCGGGCCTCGTCGGCGCCCAGGGCAGCGGTGGCGAGCAGGATGAGCAGCAGCAGGGCTTGGCGCATGGGGCCTCGAGATGAGTGTATTCCGGACGGTAACGCCCCAGCGGTGATCGCCAGCGCCAGGGAGCGATCCGCGCACGCTGCGTGCGCTCAACCTTCGCCGGCGCTGATGAAGGTGCGGTACAGCTCGGCATAGGCACCGCCCTTGGCGAGCAGCTCGTCGTGCGACCCGCGCTCGCTGATCCGGCCGTGATCGAGCACCAGGACCAGATCGGCGTCGCGGATGGTGCTCAGGCGGTGCGCGATGACGAAGCTGGTGCGGCCCTTGAGCAGGATCTCCAGCGCGCGCTGCAGGCGCGCCTCGGTCACCGCGTCGATCGCGCTGGTCGCCTCGTCGAGGATGATGATGCGCGGATCGGCGATCAGCGCCCGGGTGAAGCACACGAGCTGGCGTTGCCCGGTCGACAGGCCGGCGCCCTTCTCGCCGACCCGGGTCTGCAGGCCGTCGGGCAGCGCCTCGATCGCGTCAAGGCAGCCGAGCTGGCGCGCGGCCTCGCGCATGTCGTCCTCGCTCGCGTCGGGACGGCCGACCCGGATGTTGTCGGCGATGGTCCCTGAGAAGAGGAAGTTGGTCTGCAGGACGATGCCCATCTGGCGGCGCAGGGCGCTGGCGGACAGGCCGCGCACGTCGCGGCCGTCGAAGCGGATCTCGCCGACGGTGGGCAGGTAGAACTTGGCGAGCAGGCTGATGATCGTCGACTTGCCGCTGCCGGTGTGACCGACCAGGGCGATGACCTGGCCCGGTTCGGCGGTGAACGACACGTCGCTGAGCACCGGGGTGCGCGGCTCGTAGCCGAAGGACACCGAACGGAATTCGACCCGTCCGCTGAGCGGACCCGGGTCGACCGCGCCGCGCTCGTCCTCCCAATCCGGCTTGGTGTCGAGCAGGTGGAACACCCGCTCGGCCCCGGCCATCGCCACCAACGCCTGGTTGTACTGGTTGCCCAGCACCTGGATCGGGCCGAAGAACAGGTTGCTCAGGAAGAAGAACTGCACGAGTTGCGCGACGGTCATCTCGCCCGAATCGACGCGCCAGTAGCCGAGCATCAGCAGCACCGCGACGAACAGCTGGTTGTTGAATTCCAGCAGCGGACCGAACAGCGCCGAGCTGCGGGTGACGCCGAGGTTGAAGCGCGCGTGGTCGTAGATCAGCGCGCGGAACAGGCCGCCGTTGAGCCGTTCGCGCCCGAAGCCCTGGGTGACGCGGATGCCATTGACCGATTCGGCGAGCGTCGCGGTCACCCGGCTGAAGCTCTCCTGCACCGCGCGGGTGGCGTGGCTGATGCGCACCCGGAAATAGCGGCCGATCAGCCAGAGGATCGGGGCCATGGCCAGGACCAGCAGGAACAGCACCCAGTCGCACCACCACATCAGCGCGCCGGCGATGACGAAGTTGCCGATCTGGACCACGCTGATGAAGAACACGTCCTGGACGCCGCTGCGCACCGAGTCGACGTCGGTGGTCATGCGGCTGATGATCCGCCCGAGCCGGGTGCGGTGGAAGTAGGCGAGCGGCATGCGGTGGAGGTGGCGGAAGATGGCCTCGCGCAGGTCGTGGACCACCGCCTCGCCCAGCTCGAGCGCGTAGCGCTGGCGGAAATGCATGACGAAGTTGGTCGAGAGCATCAGCACGGCGTACCCGGCCAGGCTCCAAACCAGGCCAGACCAGCCGTAGATGTGCGGCTGGGCGATCGGCACGGCGATGATCCAGGCCATCAGCCAATGCAGGAGCGGCGTCTGGAACGAGCGCACGACCACGCAGGCGATCAACCAGTTGCGCATCGCCGCGTAGGGCCTGGTGTAGGTGAAGAGTCGGCGCAGCAGCCCGAAATCGAGCGGACGGTGGTCGGGCTCCTCGTCGGCGGGGTCGCGACGGACGCGGGTCAGCCAGGCCTGGGCGAGATCGGCCGATGCCGGCAGCTCGGTGCGCCGCGACGCGCGCGCATCGTCCCCCGAGGGCACCCGGGCCGGCGTCTGATTCGGCGCTGCGCCGCTCATCGCTGGTCCCCCTGCGCGTCGCCGAGCTGGTCGCGCTCGTCATCGTCGAGCAGCTGCAAGCGGGCCACGCGCCGGTACGGCCCGTCGCGGCCCATCAGCTCGTCGTGGGTGCCGCGCTCGACGATGCGTCCGCCTTCCAGCACCAGGATGAGGTCGGCGCGACGCAGGGTGCTCAGGCGGTGGGCGACGATGAAGGTGGTGCGCCCGGCGGTGGCGCTCTCGATGGCGGCGAGGATCTCGCGCTCGGTCTCCGGATCGATCGCCGCGGTCGGATCGTCGAGGATCAGGATGGCGGGATCGAGCAGCACCGCCCGGGCGATGGCCAGGCGCTGGCGCTGTCCGCCCGACAGGGTGACCCCGGATTCGCCGAGCACGGTGTCGTAGCCGAAGGCGAGTTCGCGGATGAAGCCGTCGGCGGCGGCGATGCGCGCGGCGCGCTCGATCTCCGCGCGGGTGGCCTTGGGATGGCCGAAGGCGATGTTCGCGGCGATCGAGGTCGAGAACAGGAAGCTCTCCTGGAAGACGATGCCGATGCCGCGGCGCAGATCGGCGAGGTCGTAGCGCCGGGCGTCAACGCTGTCGAGCAGCACGGTGCCGCTGGTCGGGTCGTAGAAGCGCGGCAGCAGGTTGAGCAGCGTGGTCTTGCCCGACCCGGTCGCGCCGAGGATCGCCACGGTCTGCCCGGCGGCGACGGTGAGGTCGACATCGACCAGCACCGGGTCCTCGGGATCGTAGCCGAAGGCGACATGGTCGAAGCGGACCTCGCCGCGCAGGCGCTGGGTGCGCACCGCCTCGCTGGGCGTCTCGACTTCGAGCGGCGCGTCGAGCACCTCGAATACCCGGCGCGCGCCGATCAGGCTCTGCTGGATGGTGTTGATGATGCCGGACAGGGCGTTGACCTGGCCGGAGAACTGGCCGAGCAGGCCGACGAACACCATCAGTCCGCCGCCGAGCTGCAGCTCCCCGTGGATCACCAGCCAGCCACCGTAGCCGAGCAGCACGATCAGGTTGATCTGGGTCAAGGTGTCGATCGCCGGGCTGTAGATGCTGACCCGCCAGAACATCTTGCGCTGCTGGTCGCGCACCGCGCGGCTGGCGTCGACGAAGCGCTCGATCGACGCGTCCTCGCGGGCGAAGGCCTTGGTCACCTGGATGCCTTGCACGCCTTCGCTGAGCGCCAGCGACATGGTGTCGACGAGCTCGCGGTTGCGCGCGTGCTGAGGGCGCAACCAGCGCGAGAACGCGGTCGTCGCCTTCCACATCACCGGCATGGTGGCGAGGCAGGCGACGGTCAGGCCGGGGTGCAGGTGGATCATGTAGACCAGGTACAGGCCCAGCGACAGGACCATGATCGCGCCCTGCATCATCACCTGGTCGACGAAGGCGCGCAGGTTGTTGACGTCGCCGGTGATGCGGTTGATCAGCGATCCGCTCGCGTTGAGGTCGAAGAATCGGAAGCTCAGGCGCTGCAGGCGGTCGTAGACCTGCGCGCGCAGCGCCGAGACGATCTCCTGCTGCACCAGCTGGGCGACGGCGATGGAATAGACGTAGGTCAGCACGGTGCGCGCCGCCGCCAGGGCCAGGACCGTGCCGGCGAGCGCGGCGATCAGCCGGACCTGGGGCCATTCCCGCGGCGGCGTCCAGCCGAACGGCCAGGCCGGAGCCGGGG
>JACDEC010000332.1 GCA_013816645.1 Planctomycetota bacterium | reverse complement strand
CGCCTGGCCGATGGACGCACCGTGCCGGCCGGGCCGGTGGCGGTGACCGCCGCGGGCGCGGGCGTGAGCCTCGCCGGGATCGGTGCGCTGCCCAGCGGCTGCGAGTTGACGCCGCAGGGGCCGGCGCCGACTTTCTCGGCGAGCGTCGGCGTGGCGAACTTCAAGGCCCAGACCCTGAACTGCTCCGGCGGCATCGTGCTCGCGCGCTCAGGCGGCGAGGTCCTGCTCGTCGAACGCATTGGGCTCGAGCAGTACCTGCTCGCCGTACTGCCCGTGGAGATGAACCCCAACTGGCCGCTCGAGGCGCTCAAGGCCCAGGCGGTCGCGGCGCGCACCTACGCGGCGGCGCGCTACCTGGAGCGGCTGCGCCAACCCTGGCAGCTGCATTGGCACTTCACCGTCGACATGGCCTACGGCGGGTTCAAGCAACCATCGACGAAGGTCGCAGCCGCGGTCGCGCAGACCCGCGGCGATCTCCTGCTGTGGCACAACCTGCCGTTCGAAGCGCTGTTCTGCGCCAGCTCCGGCGGCCGCACCGAATCGGCGCTGCGGGTCAAACCCGACCTGCGCGCGCCCGACGGCTCGTCGCTCGCCACCGTGATGGGCGTGGTCGAGGATCCCTCCTGCGAAGGCGGCGCGCGCGGACTGAAACTGCCGACCCACTGGCGCTGGAAGGCCGACCTGCCGTTGGCCGCGATCGGCCCGTCGCTGCAGGCATGGGGCGAGCGCGCGCGGCCGCGCATCGCCTTCGGCACGGTCGAGAGCGTCGCCATCGGCGAGCGTTCGCAGGAATCCGGGCGCGTCGCGAGCGTGCGCATCCGACATCGGCTCGCCAAGCGCGAGGTGACGACCACCATGTCCGGCCAGGATTTCCGCATGGCGGTCGGCCCGGCCAAGCTGCGTTCGACCTGGTGGGACCGCTGCACCATGGCCGGCGCGAAGGCAGAAGTCGTGGTCATCGAAGGTCGCGGCTTTGGCCACGGCGCCGGTCTCAGCCAGATCAGCGCCTGGCGGATGGCCGGCGAGAACGCCACCGCCGCCGAGATCCTCGCGCGCTTCTATCCCGGCGCGACGCTGCTGAAGAAGTACTGAGGTGCCGCAGGCCGGCGCGTCGCGCGCGGCGCTCACCGCTGCCTTCGCGACGCTGTACGTGGTGTGGGGCAGCACCTACCTCGGCATGGCGATCGCCATCGAGACCATCCCGCCCTTCCTGATGGCCGGTGCGCGTTTCCTCACCGCCGGCGGCCTGCTCTACCTGTGGTTGCGCATGCGCGGCGTGCGTCCGCCGACGCCCGAGCAATGGCGCACCAGCCTGGCGGTCGGCGCCATGCTCCTGCTCTGCGGCAATGGCCTGGTGGTGTGGGCCCAGCAATGGGTCCCCTCGGGGGTCGCCGCGCTGATCATCGCCTCGACGCCGCTGTGGATGGTCTGCCTGCCCTGGCTGGCGCGCCGGGCGCCGCGTCCGGCGCCGTTGGCGCTGGTCGGGATCGCGATCGGCATGGCTGGGGTGGTCCTGCTCGGCATCGGACCGCTCGAGGTGCGTTCCGATCCGCGCTACCTCGTCGGCGTCGGCGCCATCCTGCTCGCCGCGCTGACCTGGGCCGGCGGATCGTTGTGGTCGCGCGGTCGCGCCCAGCCAGCCGAGCCGCTGATGGGCACGGCGGCGCAGATGCTCTGCGGCGGCGCGTTGCTGTTCTTCGCCGCCTTGGCCATCGGCGATACGCGCGACTTCGTGTTCAGCGCGGTGTCCCTGCGTTCCGCCCTCGCGCTGGTCTACCTGATCGTGGTCGGGGCGATCATCGGTTTCGGCACCTACATGTACCTGCTGCGCAACACCACGCCGGCGGCGGCGTCGACCTACGCCTTCGTCAACCCGTTGGTGGCGGTCGCCCTCGGTCGTTGGCTGCACGACGAACCGCTCAACGCCCGCATCGCGCTCGCCGCGACGCTGGTGGTGGCCGCGGTGGTGCTGGTGGTGCTGTCTGGGCGCAGGCGATCAGCGCCTGATCCCGACGCTGCCTAACGATGCAGCAATGCGAGCAGCCGCGCGCAGGCGACCGCCGCATCCTCGTGCTCACCGAGTTCGCCGGCGTGCCGCAATCGCTCGGTGATCGCGCCCTGGACGAGGGTGCGCCCATGGGCCAACCGGCGGCTCGCGGTCGCCAGGCCGATGCCGAGCCGTTCGGCGATCTCGCGCAAGGGGAGCCCTTCGACCAGGCTGGCTTCGAGCACCGCGGGGACTTCGCCATCGATGGTGCCGTCGGCTGCCCAGGCATGCAGCTCTGCCCAGGCCCGCGCCAGGACGCTTTCGGCCCAGGCGCGGTCCATGGCGACCATCTCCTCGGGTCCCACGGCGATCTCGGCGTCGTTGGTCGAGACGTCGCTGGCGCGCGGTCGGCGCCGGCGCAGCGCGTTGCGCGCTTCGTTCCAGGCCACGGTCATGAGGTAATGGCGGAAGCGACTGTCCGGCGCGGCGCGCGCGCGCGCCAGGACCTCGGCGTGATCGAGGAGATGGACGAGCACGTCCTGGACGACGTCATCGGCGGTGCTGGCATCGCAGCCGGCGAGGCGCCGGCGGAGGTAGCGGTCGATGCTGCCGGCGTAGGTCTCGACCACCGTGGTCGCTTCGGCGGGCCGCTCGCCCAGGCGACCGATCAGGCTCCAGCGCGTCTCGGGAAAATCGACGGGATCGCGCGGTTGCATCGGCCGCCACCGTGCCCGGCCTTCGGCGAACGACAAGGCAGCGCAGCGGGCTCGCTCGCGAGACGTGCAGCGCTACCGCACGATTCCTGCAACGCCGCAGACGGCCGCCGCGGCCGAGCGAGATGTGAAGGTGTCCGAGTCAGGACACTAGCGCAGGACCGGGAGCACCTTGGTCCGATCGGAGTCGCTGCTCGAATCGTCATCGTCGCCCGACAAGCGGCCGAGCGCGCCGCTGCGGACCTCATCGACCAGACGACGAACCAAGGCGAGCAGTTCGGGGTAGCGTGCCGGCTTCACCAGGTAGCCCGCCGCGCCGAAACGCATGGACTGTTCGCGTTCCTCGCTGCGTTTGGAGGCGCTGAACATCAGCACTGGTATCGGCCGCCAGAGCTGGGTGTCCTTGAGGACCCACAGCAGCTGCAGGCCGCTCATGACGGGCAGGCCGATGTCGGTGAGGATCAGATCGGGCAGATCGAATTCGCCACGGTCGGCCTTGGCGAGCCAACTGATCGCCTGCAGCGCTTCCGACTGGACGGTCAGCGTGAAGTCGGGAGCGACCTCGGCCAGCGCGGTGCGCATCATCGCCGCGTCTCCGGCGCTGTCTTCGACGTAGAGGATGTGAATGCCCATTGGGATCGATTCTACGACACGTTCGGGGCATCGCGCAACAGCGACTTCGCTCGCAGGGGTTTACCGTCGCGCATTCGCACGGGCCGCACCGTCTGCAACGATCCATCAGGCGGCGCGCAACTGCCTCAACCACGCGGCGAGCTTCTCGACCGCCAGTGAGGCGCTGCACGGCCGGCTCATCAAACGGATCGTGCGCGATACGTTCAAGCCTTTGACCGCCAGGGTGTTGAGCTCGAAACCCTGGACGCAGCCGTCAGGGATGATGCCGACGCCGAGCCCGGCGCGAACCATCGCCTTGATGACTTCGACGTTGGCCAGTTCGAGCACTGGCGTGAACGTGAAGCCCGCCTTGACGAACGCCTGGTCGAGCAGCGTACGGATGGTCAGACCGCGGCTGAAGGTCAGCACCCGCGCCCGTGCGAGTTCCGCCATGGTGGTCGGCACCTGTTCGCGCGGCAGGCCGCTGGGGTAGGCGACGACCACCGGGTTCTGGTAGAGCCGCTCGCAGGTGAGCTTGGGGTGCTCGGTCGTGCCGATCGCGAGGTCGAGTTCGTCGGCGAGCAGCATCGCCATCAACTGGGGCGACGACTGGCACACGACCTGGACGTCGACGCGCGGGTTGGCCTGGACGAAGCGCGCGAGCAGCGGTGGCAGCACGTAGATGCCGATCGAGTCGACGGTGCCCAGGCGCACGGTGCCACTGACCTCGCCCTGGCGGCCCTTGACCCGGGCCGGCAACGCCGCCAGACCGGTGAGCAGTTCGCGCGCGCCGTCGGCGAGGATCTCGCCGGCTGGAGTCAATCGTGCGCCCTGCGCGGTGCGTTCGACCAGGCGCACATCCAGGACGGCTTCGAGGTCCTGGACCTGACGGCTGATCGATGGCTGGGTCAGACCGCGCGAACGCGCGGCAGCGCTCAGCGAACCATGCTCGGCGATGGCGAGCAGGCTGGCGAGGGCGTGCGGGGAGAGGTCGGGGATGGCCATGTTCCCCCATACGCTACGCGCATGGGGGAATGGCGCCAGCGCAGCGCCAGCGGCTTTCGTCACCGCCAGCGGCTTTCGTCACCGCCAGCGGCTTTCGTCACCGCCAGCGGCTTTCGTCAGCGCAGCGGCGGATCCACTGCGTCAGCGCGCCGCATGCACCGCTCGTCGCAACCGGCGCAGCGCGAGAACATCCGGCCGGGCGTAGCGCGCGGCGATATAGGC
>JACDEC010000331.1 GCA_013816645.1 Planctomycetota bacterium | reverse complement strand
GGTCGAGCAGCTGCTGCGCGATGTCAGCGAAGGCGAGAGCGCTGCCGGCAGTCGCGACGCGCGCGGCGAGCGCGAGCGCGCCCTCGCCGAAGCCGAACGCACCAGCGAGGTGCGCGCCGAGCAGCGGCGCGGCCTGCTCCAGGAGCGGATGCGCCGCATCCACGAGCTCCACGATCGGCGCCTGCACGAACTGGCCCTGGCCTCGGCGCGCAAGCTGGTCCACGACTTCCCCGGCGAACCCGAGGCCGAGCAGCTGTACGGCGAACTGATCGACGCCGCGCACGAAGCCCGTCGCCTCGACAACGACGAGCGCAAGCGCGAGCTGCGCGCCGAAGTGCTGGCGCGCATCGAGGAATCGTTGATCCCCACCGGCTTCGACGGCAAGCCGATCTATCCCAGCGATTGGGCCGACCGTCGCGCCGGCCACCAGGATGCATCGTTCGGCGAGCTGGCCTTCGAGCCCTGGCACCAGGCGCTGCTCGACCGCCTGTCCACGCGCGTGACCTTCGACTTCCAGGATGTCGCGGTCGACGAGGCCCTGGCCTTCCTGGCCAAGCAGGCGGCGATGAACGTCATCGTCGATCCCGCGGTCTACGCCGGCGGCGCCAAGAGCGTCACCCTGCGCGCCACCGACCTGACCGTGCGCAACGCGCTCAACTGGATCGGCCAACTCACCGGCGCGCGCTGGACGATCGCCAAGGGCGCGGTGTATTTCGGCGGAACCGAGGACGAGGAGGGGGTGCTCGCGCTCTACGACCTCGGGCACATCTCGATCGCACCGCCCGATTTCCCCGGCTACACCCTGGGTTGGAGCAACGCCGGCGGCGCCACCGGCGGGACGCAGAACATCTTCACCGCTCCCGAGGATCCCGAGCCGCAGATGTCCCCCGAGGACCTCGTCGACTTGATCAAGTCGGCGGTCAGTCCGACGACCTGGGAGAACCCGGCCTACACCATCGAGATCCGCACCGGCAGCCTGTTCGTGACCGCGCCGCGCTCAGTGCACGCGCTGGTCAAGCAGTTCATCCGCTCGCAGGCGCACGCCCGGGCGCTGGCCGTCCAGGTTGACGCCAAGTGGCTGACGGTATCCGACATCTATCTCGAGGAGATCGGCGTCGACTGGTCGGGCGCGTCGAACCTGTTGCGCATCGGCGGGTCCGTGGCCCCGCCGCCCGGGTACCAGCAGGGCAACCAGACAGCAGCCTGGCGCGGCGACGTGACCAACGTCCTGCCCGCCAACGCGGCCAACATCCAACCTGCGCTGGCCAACACCGGCCTCAACCTGAGCCTGCTCCACATCGACGGCGGCACGGTCGGAGCGATGCTCAGCGCGGTCGAACGCAAGGGGCGCGGACGCGTCCTGCAGGCGCCCAGCGTGGCCACGCTCAACGGGGTGCGCGGCAGCTGCTTCTTCGGCAATCAGCTCGCCTACATCGCCGACTACGAGGTCGGCGGCGGCGGCCAGGGCGTCGGCGCCGCGCTCGACCCGGTGATCGAGGTGCTCGCGGTGGGCGCGAGCCTCGACATCACGCCGCACGTCAGCGCCGACGGCAAGTACGTCACCATGGATTTCCGCCCGGCGATCGCCACGGTCGAACTCTTCGTCGAAGTCATCCAGGCGATCTCGCTGCGCCAGACCGGCACCGTGATCGGACCCAACGGCCAGATCATCGACACCTTCACCGGCACCCTGGTCGACCTGCCCATCGAATTGCCCAACGTGGCGATCCGCGCGGTCTCGACCAGGATCATGGTCCCCGATCAGGGCACCATCCTGGTCGGTGGCTTCGGCAAGCACGTCGACCAGCAGGCAAGTTCCAAGGTGCCCTTCCTCGGGCACATACCTTTTTTCGGACGGCTGTTCGGCAAGCGCGGGCGGTACTCTGACCGCTCCCAGCTCTACCTGATGGCCACCGTCCAGATCATCAATTACCAAGAAGCGGAGAAAAACCTGTGACTGCACGTACCTACGCCCGCCGCGTTCCGACCAGCGCCTTGCTCCTGGCGCTCTGCGGCATCGGTACCGCGTTCGTCGGCGCCGCCGAGGGCAACGCGCCCGCGCCCGCGCCCGCGCCGGGAGCGGCCGAAGCGCTGCGTCAGTACGCGGCCAACGCCGACGCCCACCGCCAGGGGCGTGAGGTCGCCGGCGCCTACCACTACGAGATGGGCCGCAAGGCGCTCGACGACAACCGCATCGACGACGCGATCAGCGCCTTCACCACCGCTGCCGATTACATGCCGGAAAAGAAGGAATACCGCGACGCGCTGGCGCAGTCGCAGGCGCTCGCCGGCCAGAGCCGCGACGCCCGCAGCGTGCACATCAACCAGCTGTCCGACCAGCTGTCGGTCGAGCAGCAGAAGCTGTGGGCCGAAGCGCAGCAGCGCAGCGAGGACGGCCGCAAGGCGCTCGAGCGCGGCGACTTCCACGACGCCGAACGTTCGTTCCAGCTCGCCCACACCCGCTTGGAGAGCCTGCCCTACGCCGACGAGCGCAAGGAGCACGAGCAGCGCCGCGTCGAGGCGTTGATCGCCGAGACCCGCCAGCGCCGCGCGCGCCAGGAGCTGTCCGAGGCCACCGATCGCAACCAGAGCGCCGAGTCGCGCCAGCGCGAGCTGCGCGAGATGACCCTCAAGATCGAGCGCGACCGCATCGACACCATGTACGCCCGCGCGCTCAAGGCGCGCGAGCGTCGCGACTTCGACGAGGCCGTGCTGCTCTGCGAGCAGATCCTCAAGATCAACCGCGCCGAGGAGCGCGCCCACGACCTGCTGGTCAAGTGCCGCCGCGAGCGCCACATCTACCTGCGCCAGGTCACCGCCGACCGCTGGGACGAGGAGCACAAGCTGCTCTCCGAGCAGATCCGCTCGGCGATGCTGCCGCAGCTCGAGCTGCTGACCTACTCGCACGACTGGCCCGAGATCGACGCCCGCCGCACCGCGCCGGTGCGCGGTCTCACCGAGGAAGGCGAGGAGTGGCGCAAGCAGATCGAGGCCCAGCTCGAGCAGGAGGTCACCCTCGACTTCGCCGACACCGAGCTCAACGACGTCATCACCTTCCTGCAGCGCATCACCAACGTCAATTTCGTGGTCGATCCGCAGGTCATCGCCGGCGGCGCGGTCTCGCCGGTCACCCTGCGCGTCGAAGCGATGAAGCTCAAGTACGTGCTCGACTACGTCATGCGCTTGACCTCGCTCAGCTACACCATGCGTGACCAGGCGATCTACGTGTCGAGCGCCGCCGGCCTGCGCGGCGACGTCTACATGAAGCTCTACGACATCCGCGATCTGACCCACGGCATGACCCAGTTCCCCGGTCCGGACCTCGACATCCCCGAGCCGGGCGGCACCGGTTCGCGACTGCTCGCGCCGGTCCAGGACGACACCCCGCCCGAGCTCGACGAATTCATCCAGATCGTCAAGGGCGTGGTCGCGCCCAACACCTGGGACGGCGAGGAAGGCGCTTCGATCGAGGACTTCCAGGGCTCGATGGTGGTCAACCAGACCGCCGACGTGCACCGCCAGGTCGAAGAGCTGCTGCGCCAGCTGCGCAACCAGCGCGGCACCCAGATCCACGTGAAGGTCAAGTTCCTGCGCGTCGAGAACAACCTGCTCGAGGAGATCGGCGTCAGCTGGAACAACTTCAACGCTACTGGCGCGCCGCCCAACGTGACCGGCAACATCGGCGCCTACAACGCCGACGACCGCGTCACCGTCGCCAGCGCGATCAACAACCAGCTGCTCGGCTACACCTCGGACCGTACCCTGGCGCTGCCCGGACCCAATGACGGCCTGAACTTCCAGGCCCAGACCTTCCACCTCGCCGACGGCCTCTTCGCATCGGCGGTGCTGACCGCGGTCGAGAAGGAACGGCGCGGCAACGTGATCTTCGAACCCGACCTCACGCTCTTCAACGGCCAGCAGGCGCACATCGTCAACATCAACCAGCAGTCGTACGTCGCCGACTACGACGTCGTCCAGGGCCAGTACGACCCGATCGTGTCGGTGCTCGCCTACGGCACCGTGCTCGACGTCCAGGCCGTGGCCTCGGCGGACAAGAAGTACATCACCTTGACCCTGCGCCCGACCAACGCCCAGGTCGGCGCGTGGCGCCGGTTCGGCAACCCGGTTCCCGCCGGCTCGTTCCCCGGCGGCATCGTGAAGCCGCCCTCCGGCTCCGCGGTCGCCAACGCCAATCCGTTGCTGGTCCCCGAGATCAGCTACGAATCGGTGCGCACCTCGGTCACCATCCCCGATGGCGGCTCGCTGCTGATCGCGGGCATGACCAACGGCCAGAGCAGCCGCTCGCATGCCGGCATCCCGTTCCTGAGCCACATCCCGTTCCTCGGCCGCCTGTTCAGCAGGAACGGCCGCGCCGAATCGGAACAGCGCACCCTGGTCATGGTCACTGCCGACCTGATCCTGTTCGAAGAGATCGAGAGCTCGCTCTGAAGATCGGGGCCTGATTCCGGCTGCGCCGGAATCACCCGCGCTGCGCGCGGGCACGCCCGGCTGCGCCGGACGGGCCCCTGTTTGTACGGGGGGTGCCCTGCGGC
>JACDEC010000330.1 GCA_013816645.1 Planctomycetota bacterium | reverse complement strand
TCGAACCAGGCGGACTGGCCGCCGCCGGTGGCGTGGCTCAGGCGGCGCAGCGACAGGTAGTTCTGCCGGCCCTTGACCAGCACGGCTTTGAGCTCGGGGAGGATCTCCTGCAGCAGGGGCAGGTCCTTGCCGATCAGCTGTTCCTGCAGGGCGATGGTGCCGGTCGAGATCACCACCTTCTTGCCGCTGGCCAGCGCATGCAGCGCCGCGGGCACCAGGTACGCGAAGCTCTTGCCGACGCCGGTCGGCGCTTCGACGATCGCGTGGACGCGTTCGGTGATGGCCTTCTGCACGGTGTCGGCCATCTCGAGCTGCTGCGGCCGGCTCTCATAGCCCGGCAGGCGTTGGGCGAGCAGTCCCTCGGGGCCGAGCACGTCGGTTGGCGACAGCGCTCTCATGGGCGGGGAGTGTAGGAACGGGCCGGCGCCCGCCAGCTAACCGACCGGATCGTCCGCCGGCGTGATCGCCTTGGCGGCGGACGGGATGCCGGCGACCGGCACCGCGAGCTTCGCGCCGTCGGGCGGAATCATGCGCTGACGCACCTCGGGCCAGTCGAGCACCATCAACGAGGCGCCCGCGACCAATCCGGGCAAGAAGAACAGCCAACCGACCACGGTGGCGCCCAGCGCGACGCTCAGCGCCGCGGCGCTCAGCGCGCCTTGGCGCAGCCACGGTCGGTGGCGATCCATCAGCTGCAGGCGTTCCGCGCCGCTGAAGCCGCGCATGGCCAGCGCGACGTCGACCGCGTCGATGCAGGCGACGTGCGCGACCGCCAGCGCCCCGACCAGCAAGCCGAACGGCCCGGTGACGAACATGGCGATGATCGCCACCGCCATCCACGCCAGGCGGACATGCAGGGTGTTGAGCACCACGCGCAGCGTCGCCGCCATCGACAGCGCCAGGCCGGCCTCGGCTGGCGGCGCGCCGGCATCGTCCTGGATGCGTTTGGCGACCTGCTCGCAGGCTGCCCCGAGTAGGACCGGCAGGCCGATCAGCCACAGCGCCAAGGCCAGGCCTCCGGCCTTGCCGAAGGCGCCGACCACGCCGAGCAGCCAGCGCCACCAACCCACGACCTCGTGGGAGAGCGGCCACTGCCAGACCAGGATGCTGGCGAAGGTGCCGCCGATCACGATCAGCGCCCCGAGCATCGCCAGCAGCGGCCAGCCCCACAATTGCGGCCGGTTGAGGTAGAGGCCGACGCCCTTGAGTGGCCAGGTCAGCGGAGTCATGGCGACAGGAGAGGCGTGGCGTCGGCCGACGCAAGCGGGCGTCCTGGTCTCCGCTACGGATTGCGCGCGTCCATCCACCGGCGAGAACCTCGACGTGCCCGCGCTCGCCGACCTCCCCGACCACGCCCGCGTGCGGGCGCTGCCCTGCGATCCGCCACTGACGAGCGCGCAGTCCGCCGACCTCATCGGCGCGATCGCCAAGCTCTTCACCCAGTTCGCCAAGGAGGACCGCATCGAGCGCTGGGCCATCGAACCAGCCGCCGGCGGGGCGTTGCTGGTGATCGCATGGCATGGCGCCGAAGACCTTTCCGGTTGCAGCAAGGACAAGCTCGCCCAGGTCCTCGCCGTGCACGAGGAGCGCACGCGCAGTCGCCTGCTCGCCGCGCCGCCGATCGTGATCGAGGTCGGCGGAGTCGCTCGCTGCGTCGACCGCGCCGGCCTGCGCGCTTTGGCGGCGCAGGGCGTGGTCGGCGCGGATACCCTGGTCTACGACACGCGGTTGGAGCAGCTCGGCGACTGGCGCGCCCGCTCCCGCCTCCCGGCGCGGGACTGCTGGATTGGCGGACTGATCTGACCGGTTGCGGCACACGGCTCGCCGCGAAGTGCCGAGCGGCCACGTCGGAGAATCGGCGAGTTCAGCGATGGCTGGCGGTATGGCGTCGCCCGCAGCGCGCAGCGCACCTGGCGGAGCGGGTGGCGTTGTCTCGGCAATGTGCCGCCCATGAACGCGGTCGATCGCGGTTGCAATGCTCTGGCAGCGCCACGAAGGTCGATCTGCCATGACCGTGATCATCCAAGGGGCCCAGGTCCTGCTCGGCCCATGCGGAGAGCCCCGGCCGGTCGCGGACATCCTCATCCGCGATCGGCGCATCGTCGCGATCACGCCCCCCGGGAATCCCCATCCTGCCGATGCCCAGCGCATCGATGGCGAAGGCCTGGTCGCGGCCCCTGGTTTCATCGATCTGCATGTGCATGGCGGCATGGGCGCGGACTTCATGGACGCCACCGAGGAGGCGTTCGCGACCATCGGCGCATACCACGCCGGCGGCGGCACCACGGCCTACATGCCCACGACCTGCACCGAGCCGCTGCCGTCGATCGTGTCGACCCTCGATATGGCTGCCCGCTGCCGCGAACAACGCATCGGCGGCGTCGGGATCCTCGGCGTGCACATCGAAGGGCCGTACTTCGCTCCGACAAAGGCCGGCTGCCATGTGCTGCAGTATGTGCGCGTGCCGACCGCGGCCGAGAATCGGGTGTACCTCGATCGCGCGCCGATCATCGCCCGCATGACCATGGCGCCCGAGGTGCCCGGCGTGCTCGACTTCCTGCGCGACGCCGCGCGCAAGGGCATCATCGCTTCGGGCGGCCATAGCGAGGCCACGCTCGACGAGACCGCGCGCGCCGTCGACCAGGGCATGACCATGATCACGCACCTGTACTGCGCGATGTCATCGATCCTCAAGCGTGGCCCCCACCGGATCGGAGGCATGCTCGAAGCGACCCTGCTCGACGACCGCCTCGCCACCGAGCTGATCGCCGACCTGCGGCATGTGAACGTCGACCTCATGCGCCTGGCGCTCAAGACCAAGGCCGGGAGCGCGGTGTGCCTGGTGACCGACGCCATGCGCGGAGCCGGCATGCCCGACGGCGACTATTTCGTTGGGTCGCGGATCGGCGCCCAGGTCGTGGTCGAGAACGGCATCGCCCGCAACCGTGCCAACACCGGCTTCGCCAGCTCGACTGTGCGCATGATCGACCTGGTCCGCAACGCCGTCGCCGCCCTCGGTCTCGACCTCGCAGCCGCGGTGCGTCGGGCGAGCCTGATCCCCGCCACCATCGCCGGCATCGCCGACCGCAAAGGCTCGATCGAGGTCGGCAAGGATGCGGACATCGTGCTGCTCGCCGAGACGCCCCGTCTCGAGGTGCGCCTGACGATGGTCGGCGGCGAGGTCATCCATCGCGCCTGAACTCGGCCTGAAACAACAAACCCCACAGGCTTTGCGGCTTGTGGGGTCGATCATCGACTCATCAACCAGTGGGGACCCTGACGGGGCTCGAACCCGCGACCTCCAGAGCCACAGTCTAGCGCTCTAACCAACTGAGCTACAGGGTCCAGACGAGGTGGCGAAGGATAGGGCTCGGAGGTGGTGGTCAAGGGAGGCGGCCGTCCCTGCGGGGTCCAAGGGGGCAGCCCGGGCGAAAGCCCCAGCCTAGGCCAAATAGTCGCGGATCGGCTTGGCCAGGTCGCGCAGGCCGCAGTGCTCGAGCACGGACGAGACCACCATCGCGTCGTCGTCGAGGCCGGCGAGATCGGCATGGTCGTTGTCCGCGTCGTCGCCGGAGATGAAGTAGTCGACGGCGATGCGCAGCCACTCCTGGCGCACGGGATCGAAGCTCTCGTAACGAGTCAATGCCTGCTGCAACGAGGATGCCAGCAATTTGGCCAGGGTGGGATCGACGGGCTTGCAGCCGGGGAGGGGGCTGGCGACCGCCGAGGCTTGGCGGGCGAGGGCCTTCTTGAGGACCTGGACGTCGCCCGCGCGTATTTTGGCGCGCAGCTTCGCGCAGGTGTTCTGCTGAGCCGGATTGAGGATGATGGGTCCGGCGAGCAGCGGATCGGTCTTGCGGGGCATTCCTGAAAGGATGGGCGCCGGCGGCATTCTTCCACCAGGACGCCGGTCGAACGCGGTGCTGTGGGTGCGACTGTCTGCTGCCCCGCTGGGAGGTGACGGGACGTCTACGCCCCTGGACTCAGACACCGTGGTCACGATGGTGCGACGATGCAGCCCGAGCCGTTCCAGGTCGACGAGCCGGAGGAAGAGGAGCTTCCCGATCTGGCTGGGCTGGCGCCGGTGCGCAGCCTCGCCCAGCTCAAGGCGGTGCCGACCCGCGCTCCCCGTGAAAAGCTCAGCCCGACCGCAGCCCTGAGCAAATATTGGGGTTACCACGAGTTCCGTCCGCTGCAGGCGGAAGCCGTGGCGAGCGTGCTGGCCGGCCGGGACTGCCTGATCGTGCTGCCGACCGGCGGCGGCAAGAGCCTGTGCTACCAGGTGCCGGCGGCGTGCGGCGCCGGGGCGGTGCTGGTGGTGTCGCCGCTGATCGCGCTGATGGACGATCAGGTGGCGTCGGCGCGCGAGGCCGGCCTGTCCGCCGCCGCGCTGCACGGCAATCTCGACGAGTCCGAGCGCCGGCGTGCCCGCGAGCTGCTCGCGGCCGGCGCGCTCGACCTGCTCTACGTCAGCCCCGAGCGCCTGTGCGTCGGCGATCTCGTCCCCGTCCTGGCTGGTAAGATCGCGCTCGCCGCGGTCGACGAGGCGCACTGC
>JACDEC010000329.1 GCA_013816645.1 Planctomycetota bacterium | reverse complement strand
GTCCCACAACGGCTGGATGCACGGCTGCTGCAGCGCGAACAGGCCGGAAACCAGTTCGGCGTCGCCCCAGCTCTCGAGGCCGTGGAGCGACGGCGCGAGGTAGGCCGCGGTCGCGGCGGCGAACGATTCGTCGGCGCGCTCGGCGATGACCACCACGGTCTTGGCCTTGGCGATCGCTTCGGATGCCCCGGGCAGCGAGTGGGCCGGGTTGGCGCCCCACAGGATCAGGGTGGCGCCGGCGGCCTTGGCCAGCGCCGCGCGCGTGGCGGCGTGGCTGGGCGCGATGGCGGACGCCGGGACCGACGCGGTCTCGATGGTGACGCCCTCGTTGCCGAGGAAGCGGTTGAGGAAGTTGGCCGCGACGTGCAGCGCGATGCTGTTGTCGCCGCAGTGCTGGGCACCGCCGACGTAGATCAGGCTGTTGCGACCGGCCTCGCGCGCGATGGCGAGACGCTGCGCGGCGAAAGCGACGGCGTCCACGCCGCCGACGTCCTTGAGACCGAGCTCCTTGCCGGTCTTGGCGATCGCGCCGTCGGGCAGGGTCGCGCCCAACGCCTTGGCGATGCCCCAGGCGATGGCGGCGAGCTGGTCCATGCCGGCGCGCACGCGCACGTCGCAGACCGTGCCGGTCTGGGTCAGCGTCGGCTCGAAGCAGATGACCTGGCCGATCACCGCCTTGCCATCGGCGTCGAGGCGCCGGCGACGCAGGTCGCCGTAGCCGATCTGCTCGCTCAGGCCGGTCTGGCCGCCGCCGAGCAGGTCGGAACCGAGCGTGACCACCACGTCGGCGCGATCGATGTGCAGCACGGCCGGCTTGGCAGCGGCAGGGCCGAAGCTCAGCTCGCGCGCGCGTACCTCGGCGTCGGGCGCGTAGGCGTCGTAGGCCGCGTGCACGAAGCGGTCGCCGAACGCGGTCGCCAACTCGTCGAGCAGCTGCTTGCGCGACGGGCTGTCGAACGCGCCGCTGATCAGGGCGACGGCGCCGCTCGTGAGCGCCGCGCCGAGCTCGGCGTCGAGCTGATCCCAGGAGAGGGCCGCGGGCTGACCGCCGGACTTCTTCAACGGACCGATCTGGCGGCGGTCGGGATCGTAGAGATTGAGCAGCGCAGCCTGGGTGCGCAGGTCGAGCGCGCCGGAGACGACGGCGCCGTTGTTGATCGGGCTGTCCGGGTTGCCTTCGAGCTTGATCGGGCGGCCGTCGTAGGTCTTGACCATCACCGGCACGGCGCGGCCGGCATCGCGCAGCACGCTCGACCACCACACCGGCTTGCCGACTGTGGTGCCTTCGGGCTGGTTGGCGTAGGGCACCAGGGTGTCGGGCTTCTTGTGCCAGCAGCCGGCGAGCGCGAACACCGCGGCGGCGCCGGTCAGTTGGAGGAAGCCGCGGCGGTTGACGCCGGGCAGGGCGATGGACAGCTCATCGCGGAAACGATCGGCATCGGCGACCAGCGCCGGATCGACCGCGGCGCCCATGGCGGCGACTTCGGGAATGGAGCCGGGACGATTGCCTTCGCTCTGGCAGCTCACATTGGACTCGCCGTGCGCTGCGCGCAACTGGGCGAGCGCGAGCGCTACCTCGGGTGCGAATTCGTCGGCGCGGCGGCGATCGCCGCCGAGGTCCGCGAGGTCTTTCCACACGTGCTTGGGCATGGGTCCGGGCTTTCGCTTCTGGTCTTGGCGCTGCTGGTCAGGGAGTTGCTGGTCTGGGCGGCCGAGGTCGGAGGGTGCGGTCACTGGTGGCAGGTGCTGCACTGGGTGGGCGAGTTCTGGAAGCTGTAGTGCCGGAACCAGGCGAGCTGTTCCTCGTCGGTCAGCGTGCGGCCCAGCTTGTCCTGCTCGGCGTCGATCAGCTTGCCGTAGACCTCGCGATGGGTTTCGGGCAGGTCGGCGATGCGCCAGTTGGGCAGATCCTTGAGCTTCGGATACTGCTTGAGCAGTCCGGCCAGTTCCTCGCGGCGCTGGGCGCTGTCCTCGGCCTGCTCGCCAAAGGGCGCGGGACCGGCGCTCGCGGTCACTGCCGGTGCGCCGGCCACATGCTCATGGGCGTGGCCTGCGTCGTGGGTCGCCGGGGCATGCGCCTTGTCGTCGACGCCCTTGGTCTCGCGCTGCACGAACTCGGCGACGGCATCGGGCTTCACGCGCATGCGCTGGACATCGTAATTCGCGGTGCCGACCGCGAAGGTCGACGGATCCTTGGGATCGTAGTGCGGGCCGCCGACATAATTGGTCTTGCGGTGGCACTCGATGCACCAGCCCATGGTCAGCGGCGAGAACTGGCGGACGACCGCCATGTCCTCGATCGGACCGTGGCAGGTCTGGCAGGCGACGTTGGCGGCGACGTGCCACTGGTGGCTGAAGTAGACGAAGTCGGGCAGACGGTGGACGCGGTTCCAGTGGACGACGCCGCCCTCATGGACCACGCCGTGCTCGTCGGTGTACTTGCCGTCTTCCGCGACCTTGAGCAGCTTCTGGATCTCGGGGCTGTCGTTGCGGACCGCGCCGTTCTGCGGGCCGTGGCAACCCAGGCAGACCGACATCGGCGGCACGCCGGCGTGCTTGCCGCGCTCGGCGTTGAAGTGGCAATACCGGCAATCGATCTTCAGGTCGCCGGCATGCAGCTTGTGCGAATACTTGATGTACTGCTCGGGCGCGTAGCCGGTGTCGTAGAAGGCGCCGCGGAACCAGCCGACGAAGAGCGCCAGGGCGACGACCACCACCAACGCGGTGAGCCAATGGCTCCGCAGGGAGGCGATCACGCCGTGCGATCCCTTGAGGATGGTCGGTGTGCGGTGCTCGGACACTGGGCGATCTCCCGTGGAAACGGTAGTCCGCGCGGGGGCTGTCCGCGAGGAAGGCGTGAAACTAGTAGTGATCCCATGTGCCGCAAGGGTCCCCGACGATGCGTCCGGTTCATGCGTGGGAGCAGACGTCCGGTCATAGCAACCGGTTATGCTGTAAATGATTTTCGTTCGCAACTCGGTCGGGCACCCAGCCGGTGGCCGACCGGCCTTCATGACCCGGCGTCAGTCTCCTGTCGCCGGTAATCACGCAGCATCTGCTCGATCAGCACCGGACCGAGCGGAGCCTCGAGACCGGCGCGCCGCGCGAGTTCGTTGACCGTGTCGGCGATGCGTCCGAGCAGCAGCGGGACCTCTTCGCTGAGTTCGGGCACCTTGCCGACCTGGGCCGGCGGATCGACCGAGAGTTCGAGTTCCCAGCCGCATTTCAGCAATTCGAGCCGGGTACCCGTGGGCTGCCCGACCGCGCGCTGGTCATCGATCAACGCGCCGATCTCGAGGACCAGCAGCTTGTAATGCGCGGCGGTGACCTCGGCCGCATCGTCGAACATCGGCGCGTAGCGCAGGGAGAACTGGACCTTGTCGCCGTAGAGCGCCAATTCCTGCGGGCGCATGCTGATCCCGTAGAGGCGGTTGGCGGCGATGGCGACCCGGGGTGGCATGGGCGGGGAGCGTGGGGCGCGGGACACCGGCGACAACTGTCCGCCAGCGCGAGGATCGATGCCCGACAGGCTGCGGACTCCGGACTTTCCCCTCGACGGTGGCTGGCGAAGCTGCGCCGATGCCCGAACAGGCCCAGCCCGATGGCGACGCGGTCGCCAGCATCGCCAGGATCCTGCGCGTCGAAGCCGAGGCGCTCGCCGCGCTCGCCGCTGCGGCTCCGGCCCAGGCCGCGGCACTGACCCGCGCATGCGCGCTGATCCACGAGCGCTGCGGCGATGGCAAGCCCGGCCGGCTGGTGGTCACCGGGGTCGGCAAGGCCGGTCTGATCGCGCGCAAGGTAGCGGCGACCTTCGCCAGCACCGGCACCCCGGCGCTATTCCTGCATCCCGCCGAAGCGCGTCATGGCGACCTCGGCATGGTTCAGGGCGCGGACGTCGTGCTCGCCTTCAGCAACTCGGGCGCCAGCGAGGAGATCGTCGCCCTGCTGCCGAGCCTGAGCCACATCGGTTCGCCGGTGATCGCCATCGTCGGCGACACCGCCTCGCCGCTCGGCCGCCATGCCGAGGTCGCGCTTTCGATCGGCATGGTCGCCGAGGCCTGCCCGCTCGGCCTGGCGCCGTCGACCAGCACCACCGCGATGCTCGCGCTGGGCGACGCGGTCGCGCTGACCGTTCAGGGTCGTCGGCGTTTCACGCCCGAGCAATACGCGCGTTTCCACCCCGGCGGCGCGCTCGGCCGCAAGCTGATGACCTGCGCCGAGGCGATGCGCACCGGCGCCCGCGTCGCGACCGCAATCCCCGAAACCCCGGTGGTCGATGCGGTCCGCGCGATCACCGTCGCCCGCGCGGGCAGCGTGCTGCTCGTCGATGCCGAGGGCAGGCTGCTCGGCATCTTCACCGACGGGGATCTGCGCCGCCGCCTCGGCGCCGCCGAGGATATCGCCACAGTGATGCGCTCGCAGCTGCGCGCGGTCGCGACCATGCCATGCCGATCGGTGCGCGGCGGCGAGCTGGTGCAGGCAGCGTTGCGCCTGTGCGCCGAGAAGAAGATCAACGAGCTGCCCGTCGTCGATGACGATGGCCGATTGCTCGGATTGATCGACGTCCAGGACC
>JACDEC010000016.1 GCA_013816645.1 Planctomycetota bacterium | reverse complement strand
GCTCGCGCTCGAGGCGGTCGCGGCCGGGTCCGATCAACCACCAACCGACGTGGCGGCGGCGATCGTGGACGGATCCATCGCCTCCGGTCGCGCGGGCCAAGGCCACCGCGCGCTCAGCGACCGCCGGTTCGGCCAGGCGCCCGCGCCGAGCCGTCTCCTCGACGACGTGCCGGCAGGCGTCGCGGGTCGAGAAATCGCTGTCCGCGTAGGCATCCGCCGGATCGCAGCGCAGGGTCGCTTCGACCACGCTGAGGGTTTCGACGAACTCGCGCCAGTCCATCGCCGCGAGCAGGCGCAGCGAACCGATGCTGTTGCCGATCGACACCTGGTCGGACGCCTGGGACTGGCCTTCGAGCTGCACCAGGCGTTCGATCGAGAGGTCCTGCTCGTTCAGACGCTGGTCGACCCAATTGAGCGCGAGCGACAAGGATGGGCTCTGACCCTGCAGGCGGCGCGCGAATTCGGCGACGAAGGCGCTCGACAGGACGACCTGGGTCTTGGCGAAGTCCGCCACCGCGAGGATCAGGTCGGCGGGCTTGTGCTCGGCGACCTCGATCATCCGATCTGCCCAGCGCTGCGCCTCGTCGCGCGCTTCGCGCCCGTGCGCGATGCGCGCCGCGACGCGCCGCAGGTTCTCGATCAGCGCCAGGCGCAGCATGATCGGCACTGCCCACAGTTCGCCGAGGCGCAACGGCGCGACGGTCTGGTAGGCGGCGATGAAACCGACCAGTCCAGGCTGATCGAGCCGGCCGTCGACGTGGGCGATCAGTTCCAGGGCCAGCGCGTAGACGCGGGGATGGCCGGCATGCGGGCCGTTGATCACCAGCGGCAACAGCCGGTTGTAGCCGCGCGGCAGGTGGCGCCGCGCCAGGCGGACCTGCTCTTCGATGAGGTAGAAGTTGTCGAGCAGCCACTCGGCCGCTGGTGAGAGGCGGCGCTCGCCCTCGGCGGCCGCGACCACCAGTTCGTAAGCGTCCAGCAGGACCTGCTCATTGTCGCTCAGCCGGGCGAGCAGGCGGTTGCGGCCACCGCGTTCATCGACCTGGTGCCAGCCCGCCAATGCCTTGCCATGGCGCTCGAGGTGCTCGAGCGAGAAGAGCTCGAGACGCAGCGGCGACTCTTCGGCGCGGGAGGCCCCGGACGGGCGCGGCCCGACGGCGCCACGCCACCAACGGATGATACCTGGACGGAGGAACATGCGGACGCACGCGACTATGGCGTTCGCCTAAGCCCCAGGCGGGGCAAGCGCACCAGCCGTCACATGCTCTTGGCGGGTTAGCAGGAAGCTGCTCGTCCTATCGCCGCTATCGCCACTATCGCTGCGGCTCGCGCTGTGCGACCGCCGACAGCGCCGCGAGATCGTCGAGTTCGGGGGCCAGGCGCGGGCTCGCCTGATCGGCCAGGCATACGGCGGTGTGCAGGCGGATCACCTCGGCCAGCCGGGGATCGGGGGTCGGATCCAAGGCACGATGGCGCAGCACCTCGGGCAGAGCCGGCACCGTGACACCGACATCCTGGGCCTCGTCGGCCAGGGCGGCGACCGCGCGAGCCGCGATCTGCGCGGCCAAGGCGCGATCCGGGCTGTCGGCGTCGAGCGCGGCGAACACATCGTGCGCGGCGCGCAGCAGCACGATGTGCTGGGCGGTACGGGCGTCGCGGCGATCGATCCAACGACCGCGTTGCGGTCCATCGACCACCTGGCCGGGAGCGACCCCGATGCGGAAACGCGCCGCGGCTGCAGCCAGCGCGGTGGAATCACCGGCGGCGTGGGCCGCGGTCAGCAGCGACACGGCCAAGGCGTTGGCCGAGAAGGAGCTGCAGGCGGGTTGCGCAGCTGCCCAGGCCGCCGCGCGCAAGCCGGCGGCGGACCAGTCGGCGCGATCATAGAGCGCGCCAGCACGCAGCAGCGCCTGCCCGCAGGGACCGGCATCGATCAAAGCCTCGCCTGCGGCGCCTGAGATCGCCAGCCAGCCCGGGCGCGGGCCATCCACCGGCCCCGCCTGCTTGCCGCGCAAATCGGGCACCGCGAAGGTCCCGTTGGTCACCTGCAGCGTCGTCAGGATGGCGCATGCCCCTCCGGCGATGCGGTCGAGCACGTCGATGCGGTCCGGTCGCTCGGCGAGCACCGCGATGCGCGCATCGCACAGGGCGAGCACCAGAGCGGCATAGTCGCGCAGCGGACGGTCGGGCAGCGGCTCGCCATCGAGGCAGGCCTGCACGACGTCGCCGTGGGTGAGGAGCCCGTCGAGGAAGCGGTCGATGGCGGCCGCCGGGGTGAAGGGCGCGTGGGTCGCGCGCACGCCGGGGCGACGGCTGTCGGGCAGACCGGCCTGGTCGCCGAGCAGCGCAGCGAGCTCGCCGATGACCGCGCGCACCGTCGCTTCGTCACCGGCAGCCAGGGCGGCGCGCAGCCGGGGCTCGAGCGCGCCCATGCCGACTACAATGGCGGGCGTGGGATGGAACACCGGCCGACCGGCCATCCGCCAGCGGCCCGGTTCGATGGCGAACAGGGTCTCCAGGCCGGCGATGATCGCTTCGGCCTTGGCGGGATCGGGGGCGAAGACGTCGCCGACCTGCTCCTGAGCCAGGCGCACCCGCGCGACCAGGTCACGATCGTTGCGCTCGCGCGCCATCGACAGGACCAGGGCCAGCCGCGCTTCAGCTTCGTCCCGCGAGAGCTGGGAAGTCGACCTATCGGCCGCAGGTACGCTGCCCAGGGCCATCACGAGGAGCAGCGACGCGCGCAGCATGGCGATCTCCCCGCCCCAAAAGGGGTCCGCGCGGAGCATACCCCACGATGGGCGGGAACTGTAGGCCCAGTCGACCACGGGGAAGCGACGAAGGTTCGCCTGCGATCGTCCAGTTACGCAGCGGGCTTACGACGAGCGTCAGCGACGACGGCGGCCCAGGGCCAGGCCGCTGAGACCGAGCATCGCCAGGAACAGGCCGGCGCCGCCGCCCAGGCCGCATCCCTTGGAGCCGCTGGTGGCCGGCGCGCTGGTGCCCTTGACGTTGATGACGTAGGTCGCCTCGGACACATCCGGGTCGTTGTTGGTGATGACGATCTGGAAGTTCCAGCGGTCCGCGCTCGGCGTGACCGGCACGGTGACGGTCATGCTCGACGTCGTCCCGGTTGGGGTGAGCGTCGCCGGCAGCGGGGTGCTGGTGACCACCGCCCCGGGCGTGCAGTTCACCGCCGCGCCGGTGGTGATTGTGGTGACGTTCAAGGGCAGGTTGCCGACGTTGCGTACGGTCAGCTGGACGTTGGTCGGATTGGTCGGATCGATGCCGTACAGCGCAAGCTGGCCGCCCGAGGGGATCGCGTTGGCCGCACTCACGGCGATATCCGGCGCTGGGGTGGCCGCGGTGCCGCCGATATCCCAGTTGAAGGTCGCCTCGTTGGCGTCGTCGTTGACGATGGTCAGCGTGGCGGACCAGGGGCCAGCCGCAGTGGCAATGACTTTAACATCGACCGAGATCGACGCGTTGGGTGCCAGGGTGGTCGCCGTCGGCGGGAAGGTGCCGGTCGAGGGGTTCGGGGTGAATGCGATGCTGACGTTGGTCTGCCCGCTGGCCGCCATCGAGGTCAGCGCCAGGTTCTGCGTGCCATCATTGGTGATCGTGTAGGTGAAGACCTTTTCCTGGGTGGCGACCACGCCGGTCAGCGCTTCGCTGCTGGCGTCGGCGATGTTGACCGTGCCGCGCTTGACGGTGATTTCCGGCCCGTTGACTGTGCCGACCGTGAACTGATAGGGGCTCGTCGTCGGCGCAGTCGCATCGGACGTATTGACGTTGACCCGGAAGCTGAAGTTGGTGGCCGTCGGAGCGAAGGTCACCTGGACGTTCGTCAAGCCGCTGTTGGGGAGCAGTGAACTCGGAAGCACTGACGTGGTGGGGGGTGGGCAGTTGACCAGGAGGTCGTAGGTGATGTTCACCACGCTGAGCGTGTCGGTCGCATCGCTGTTGCGGATGCCGAAGGTGAAGTTCGTCGAATTGCTGGCGATGAGGTTGAAGCTTTGATGGGCGATCTGGACGGTGTTGGCGCTGTTGCGCACTTCCAAATCGCCACCCACCGCTGCCCAACCGGCGACGACGAAGCAGACGGACAGGATCAGGGAGCGGATGAGCGTGCGCATGCCCAGGACGTTGGCGATTCCGCGCTGAATGCAACGTCAGGCGCGCACGGTGCAACACCACCCCGGTGAATCACGGGCTCACCGATTCCTCATGCCGTGCAGTGGTCAACCAGGCGCGATCCCGCCCGTAGCATGGCATCACAGGCTGGTGCCAAAGGCCGCCGTCACCGTCGTGTCCTCGTCGGAAAATCCGACGTCGACCCGGAATACCGCGGTGCGTTCGAATGCCATGCGCAGGCCGAAACCCCAGCTGTCCGCGAGATCGGCGTCGTCGAGGGCCGACAACCGCGGCGCGACGGTACCGATGTCGTAAAACGCGGCGAGACCGAAGCGTTCCATGCGGATCGCGTCGGTGAGCGCGAAGCCGCGCGGCACCACCCAGGTGCGGTATTCGCCGGTGGCATGCCAAGTGGCACGATCGGTGAACCGGTTGGCGATGTAGCCGCGCAGGGTGTCCGGACCCCCCAGGCTGGGCAGCGCCCAGAACGGCAGTTCACCCGAGGCCGCGGCGACGAAGCCGCCGATGATCACGGTGTCGGTGGGCGGATTCTCCTCGCCAGCGTCACCGCCGGCGTGCCACGGGCTCCACACTGGATGCACCGCCAGGGCGTGCAGCGTGCTGACCGTGCCCATCTCGCCGCTGGTCTGGGCCGGCGTACCATCGCTGCGCACGCCCACCACCCAGCCGCGGTATGGCTGATGCTGGCTGTCGCGGGTGTCCCAGCGAACCCCGGCCGACAGCCAGAGCGCGTCGTGATGATCGCCGGCGGCGACGACCGCGGGGAAGGAGTCCTCGGTCGACGGGCGGTCGACCACGCGACCGCGGGTGAGGTTGCGGTGCTCGAGCCGCCCCCCTGCCGAGATCACCAGGTCGTCGCCGGCAGCGGGGATCCCGTCCTGCCAGATCGCGCCCGCCGAGCTCAGCTCGTCGGTGAAGCTGGTCTCGGCCGCTTCGCGGCTCTCGGGACCGAAGCCGAAGAAACGCCGAGTGCGCGAACGCTCATATCCCGCGCTGGCGCGCACCACTCCGCGCTCCTCGATCGCCACGCCGCCGGCCGCCAAGCGACGGTGATGCAGGGCCCGCTTCCACACCACCCGGTAATCCTCCTGACCCTCGCTCGACTGCGAGGCGAAGGCGCCGAGGAACTCGCGGCGGCGTTGGCCGCGGAAATCGATGTCGGTCAAGGCGATGCCGCCGCCGTAGCCGATGTCCTCCTCGTGATAGAAGATCGGCGAGACGAAGGTCGTGACCAGGAAGCGCTCGGCCATGTTCCCGGGCGGGATCCTGCCTTCAGGGATGTAGCGCCAACGATCCGGACGCGGAAGGTCGACCGGCACCGGCATGCGCGGGATGCGACCGCTGCGCTCCATGCCGCTGAGCGGATCATAGAAGGGCGGGGTCGCCGGCGGCGGCAGCTCCAAGGCAGCGAGCGGAGCACATCGGGCAGCGAGAGCCAGCGCGACGAGGCCAAGCAGGCGGACGGGGGAGCGGGGACGCACCCCGGCATTCAGCGCCGACTGCGCCGAGACGCAAGCCGCCAGCGGCGGGTCACTTCATTTCGACGGGGGCCATCAGCAGCGGTTGGACGCGGGTGCCCCCGACATCGAGCTTCCCGAGGCGCGCGCCGTTCCACGGCGGACGGTCGAATCCAGTCTCGTCCCACACGGCCTGGCCGCCGGTCATGGTACCCAAGCAGGCGTGGGTCCACACCTGCCGCACCGTCGGCTCCCAGTCGGCGTAGCTGGCGAAGCCGCTGGGGTTGGCGAGCGCGTTGCCGGGGAACACCGTCGGGTGCAGCCACGGTCCCACGGCCGCGACGCTGAGGTACACCGAGCGGTTGTACTGGTACTGGGCCAGCCCTTCGCGCACGTAGTAGTCCGGGGAGAAGGTCCCGCCGAGTTGGCAGCGCGTCGGCTGGTACACCGCGTGGGCGATCACCAGCGGATTGCCCCAGGCATCGTTGAACGTGCGGCTCGACGAACGGTCCTTGTAAGCGGCGACCGCCTCCGCCTCCGTGGTGCCTGGCATGATGCCGGCGAGCCGCAGCATCTGCAGGGTGTTCAGCGGCCAGAATTCGCTGAGCTCGTGGCGCTCGGGCGCACGCCAGGCGGCGTACCAGGCGTCACGGTCAGCCGCGGACATCGCCGGGTCGTTGGGGTTGGTGGTCGGCAGTCCCTGCGGACCGCTGTACCACGCCTCACGGATCCAGTACTGGCGGGCTTTGCCCCAGGGATAGGCCATCACCAGTCGCTGTCCCGGTGCGCTCGCGGCGGCATCGGGATAGCAGGCGTGCCAGGGGGCACCGCCCGCCGGCCGCGCCTGGTTGGTGGTGGTGTCGAGTTCGAAATCGATGGTGCCACCGAGCACCAGGTCGCGCTGGAGCGCGTAGCCGGTCGAGCCGGACTGGCCGCCGAGCGCGAGGATCGCGCTCTGCACCGCCTCGAGGCGCTGGGTCGTCTGCACCACCCTGGCGCGGAACTTGACGACGCCGAGCAGCGGCAGCAGCAGCGCGATGAGCACCCCGATGATCGTCACCACGATCAGGATCTCGATCAGGGTGAATGCGCGCCAGCGTTGGGTCATCGGCCACCGACATTCGAGACCACGTTGTCGCGCGCGCCATCGCGATCGTCGATGGCCGGTGATGCCGCGAATGGCTCGGTATCGAGCACGAAGTTCTGGCCCGGATCCCAGCGGAATACGCCATCCTTGCCCGCGCTCTCCAGGCGCACCGCCCCGGATTCCGACACCGAACACAGGATCTCGACCTTCCACGCGTCGTAGATGGCCAAGCCGCGCAACCGATAACGCTTCCAGGACGGCTGGTTCGGGGGAACCCGTTGGGGATCATTGAGGAATCCCGGCTTCCAGCTCGCCTGGCCGGTCGTCGTCAGCGGGACCTCGCTCCACACCCGGCCATAGGCATGCAGTTTCGCGGGATCATCGTCGGGCGGCGCGTAGAGCGCGCCCATCTTGGCCAATTCGGTCGAGGCGTTGGTGTTGCCGAGCACGTAGTCGATGGTGCGTTTGTTGCCCTCCGGACCGACATCCGAGGAGACCAGTCGCGTCGCGTTGGGGAACAGCGTCTGGTCGTCGGGGTTGGCGATCGCAGGAGCACCGACGGCCGGTTGCGGCAGGCGGCGGAAGCGGGTGACGTTGCTCAGCTTGGTGCCCAGGACGGCACAGTGGTCGCGCGGCATCCCGAACAGCAAGGGCACCTGCGGATCGGCGTAGAGATCGTCGGGCAGCAGCAGGCGATCCTGCTGCGCCGCCAGCTGTGCGAGCGAGACGCCGTACAACGCGATCCGCTCAGCCGGGGAACCGATGGGGTTGTTCACCGTGGCCGCGAGCGCCGTATTCGGCGCGGCCGAGCGCACGAAGCGCAGGCGCGGCTGGCCCTGAGCAGCGAACGAGCCGGCCAGCGGATGCTCGGACGGATTGCTGATGCTGCCGGTCTGCGCCGCGGTCACCTCGAGCGCCTGGCGGACGGTCTCGAGGATCGTCGCGGTCTTATTGCGCTTCGACCCCACGCCCAGGGCGTTGGCGCCGACCAGCACCAACGCGGCGATCGTTGCCATGATGCTGATCACGACCAGCAATTCGATCATGGTGAAGGCGCGGGCTGAGTGCATGTGCTCAATACCTCGATGGGGGCCCGGAGAGGCGCTCGATGTAGCTGATCGTGCCGACGTAATTGCGGGCATCGGTGGAACCGTACAGGTTCTCGGACATCTTGAAGCGTCGGCTCGGGTTGACCGCGCTGCGCGCCTGGGTGGTGTGCTGGCCGCCGAAGTCCTGGCCGCCGTCCTTGTTCTCGCGCAGGCCCATGGCGTTGCGCAGCTCGCTGCCGCCGACCGCCGCCGACCATTCGACCCGGTACCATTCGCGCACCTCGGCGGCGCGCAGGCTGTCGAACACGGCCTGGTCGTTGCCGAATTGGGCGCGGTCGGACACCGGCACCTCGGACCAGTCCTTGAATCCGACGGTCGCGCCCGAGCCGACCGTGAGGATGAAGGTCGCGCCCGGTGGACCCGCGGTCGCCGGCCGATCGGGCTCGGTGCCCGTTTCGCGGTAGACGCGGAACCAGGCGAGGCCCATCGACATCTGCACGGGTTGGAGATCGCCGGCTTCCCAGGCGGCGCGCTGAGCCGGGTCCGGATTATCGGGAATATGGGTCAGGCCAGCCGGCAGCACCGGCATCGGATCGACGTTGGCGAGCACCGGGATGCCGAAGTGGTCCTGGTAGGCCGGGTCGACGGCCGGATCGGAGACCGCCGGGATCGCATTGGGATACATATGCGGAACCACGGCGCAGGGCGGGCGCTTGACCATGTACATCGGACAACGCTTGGCGGGGCCGCCGAGCGCCATCCATGGCTCATCCTGGCGCAGGGCTCCGCTATCGTCCTTGGGTCCGAGCGACCCGTCGCGGATGTCGATCCAGCCCCACGCCTCGAGCGATGGGTCCCCGGCGGTCGCATAACCCAACCGCGACCGCTCCTGGATGAATTGCATGCCGGCGTGCAGCATCATCCGGCACTGGGTGAGGTGGATGACGAGATCGGATTCCTGCGCGTCCTGGCGCATGCGCACCAGGAAGGTGACGGCGAGCGTCGCGAGCATCGCCAGGATGCCGACGATCACCACCAGGACGGATCCCTTGCGTGCGGCGCTCATCGGTCGTCCAAGGTCTTGCCGGCGACGTCGACGCGCTGCAGTCGCGCACCGCGCAAGGTCGTTCCGGTGGTGCGGAAGTTGATCTCGACCATCTTCGCGGTCAGCGGGTCGAAGACGCGCACGAAGCATTCGTTGACCGTGCGCGAGAACATCTTGTAGCGGCGCACGTCCCAGGTGACCTGCGGCCAATCGCGAGGCCGGCTGGTCAGCAGTGGCTGCGCGCGCGACAGCTTCTGTCCCAGCAGGTTCCACGGGGTCTGCCACTCCCAGTGCAGCCAACGCGAACCGTGCACCCACCGATTGAGGCGCAGCGCCTCGTTGGCGTCATCGGCCGGTATCGCGCCGTTCGCCGCGCGCGGGGCGCAGATGCCCAAGCCCTGCTCCCACAGGAAGGACGCACGTGTGACCGGGCGGTCGTTGTGGCTCGAGAACGCACCGCCCATCCACAAGGGATAGCGCCCGATGTTGCTCACCGGCAACATCGGAGGGGCCTGGGCAGCGCCATTCGGAGGCTGCGGTGCGTCCGGGATGCCATAGCGGTCACGCAGTTCGTAGGGAACCATCGGGCGCGGGCCCTCGTACCAGTTGACGATCGCATTGGCCGGCAGGTAGTCCCACCAGCCGTAGAAACCCAGGCCGTACTTCAGCCCCTTCTGCTGGCGCGCATACCAGGTGTGGAGATCACTACCGGGATCGATGCCCACCGACGTCGACTGCCCACGGTGCTGGATCTGCGACGTCGCGCATGCGAACAGCCCGTAATCCCCCCAGACGCTGTCGTCGGCGTACCCGTACAATCCGCTGATGCCGTCGCCGCGGTACCAGGTCTTGGGATCGTGCGGGAGCCAGACGTGATCGTAGACCGCCGTTCCCGCGTTGTCGCTCAAGGCGTCCTGCCAGGATTGATCGACGTCGGTGAACGGCTGCGGCAAGAGCGTCGAATCACTGCCGTCGCCGGCGTAGCCCCCGGATGCGCCATTGATCGCCTTGGTCGGCGTGGTCCGGCACGGGGTGTGGCCCGGGCGGTCGAGGTTGCTCCAGAAATCGACCTCCTGCAGCGATCGCGCGAAGCCGGCGGTGAGCAGGCGGTTCTCGATCGACATGCGGTTGCACACGATCATCGCCTGGGTCGAGACGCGGAACCCCGCGTACACCGTGCCGATGATGATCAGCCCGAGGCCGATCGAGATCAGGATTTCGATGAGGGTGAAGGCGCGACGGTCGTTCATGGTGCCCTCAGTTGCGCAGCGCGCCGGACACCCGGCCATCGTAGTAGTTGAACCGGCACACGGTGGTGGCGCGCAGGTTGACGGTCTTGGGCACCGATCCGCCGTCGACCTTGGCCGCGGTGTAGTAGCGCGACCACATCACCTCGCCGCCCCACGGTGAGATCGGTGGATCATTGCGGTTGGGACCGACGCCGCTGAGCACGCCCGCGGGAACGCCGTTGCGATTGGCGCCGTAGGCGCCGACGAAGATCTTGCGGTTGGCCGAGAGGGCGGGCTGGTCGCTGGCCGGCCAGCACGGGGTGTTGGTGCCGGGGAACAATTGGGTGATCTCCGGGGATTCGCCGGCCAGCGGATTGACCTCGTTGACGACGCAGCCCGGCGATGGCGGCAGGTCGTAGTTGCCGCCGAAATTGTTGATGTCGGCGACGGTCATCACGATGTCGCTGCGGGGCAAGGTCTCGCTGCTCAGCTGCACCAGGGACGGCTCGCGGAACAGCAGGACCTGCTCCGGATTGAGCACCGCTTCGCTCATCATCAACCCGCACTTGTGGTAGCAGTCGCCCTGGCGCTCGTGCGGCGCGCGCTGCGTCCACGCCGACGACCAGTGGTCCTGGGTCGCGGCGGTCAGCACCGGATACGGGGCGACGATCGGATAACGCGACGAGTCGACCGGCGCGCTCGGGGCGGTCTCGAAATCCTCGTAGGATTGCCAGTCGACCGCCCACACCACGACTTGACGGCAGCGCTCGAAAGGCTCGAACGGGCGGGTGAGGTTGCAGTGCGCGGGCGGGCCGACGGCGCCCTGCCACGCCCCGGGACCGGCGGGAACCGGATGGTCCTTCTCGTCGAGGACGCCGTCGCGATCCGCCGTGAGGGCCGTGGGGTTGGGGTCGACGCCGAAGGTGCAGCCGGCGGGACCGCAGTCGAGATTGCGCGGCAGCTGGTCGTTCCACGCGCCGGTGGTCGCGGGATCGCGGTGATCGGTCACCCCGTTGGCGTCGGTGTCGCCATTGTTGGCGCCGATGCGCCCGGTGTAGCTGAACGGCACCCCGGGATTGCGGATCGCCTTGGGATAGCAGGCCTTCCACTGCCGGTGGACGGTCGTCCCGCTCCCGGTCGCTGGAAGCACCGCCTTGATCGCAGGCGACCACAGGTCGAGTGCGCAGAGCGGGTTGTCCATCATGACCTGGCGGTTGAGCGGACGCGGCGCGCCCCAGTCGTAGGCGCCCTGGTCGGCGTGCTCGATCGCCATGCGCAGGCAGGTCTCGTGCAAGCCCTTGATGTTGTCGAGCGTGACGCGCAGATCATCGGTCAACGCCGGCGTCTCGGCCGTCATGTTCAGATCGCAGACGACTCCAGCGGTGAGATCGCTCACCGAGTAGTGGCGCGACAAGGTGCTCAACGCATGGGCGAGGTAGCGCAGCGCCAGCACCTTGCGGAAGTCCTGGTGGTTGGTCGCGACGAAGCCGTCGATGGCCGAGATCGAGGTCAGCGCCTGCAAGTTCGTCCAGGTCAGGCCCGCGCGCTTCGCGTACCAGTAGGCGGCGAGCACGTAGGCCTGCGACGCGGCCTTGGCCTTGTCCTGCGCCGCGGCATTGGGGAGCAACCCTGCGTCCGAGGCGTCGGTGCCGATGCCAGTGGATTCGTGGTAGGGTTTGTAGCCGAAAAAGGCCTTTTGAAGCACGCCGGCAGCGTCAGCGGAGCCCGGCACGTCGTATTGCGACACCGAGCAGGTGACCGTGGCGATGTCGGGATCGCGGCACAGCGCATCGAGGTTGATGTAGCGGCCAGTCCACGTCCCGTCACCGGGGTGGGTGTTGGGCCGCTGCACGTAGGTCTCGTGGGTGTAGGTCGGCGGCGACGGGTAGAATTCCTGGTACGGACCGACTTTGACCGAAGGGTGGTAGAGGATCGAGTTCTGCTGGGGATATCCGGTGACGCCGACCAGGAGCTTCCGGCTCTCCGGCATCCAGGCGGTGTCGTTGTTGGGCAACGGACCATCGAGGAAGCCGGTCATGTAGGATGGCGAGCAGTAGAAGACGTAGCCACCCGCATCGAGCAGCTTGCGGATCTCATCGCCATCGGAGTCGATGCGATAGGCGATGTCGCGCGGCAGCGGCTTCAATCCGCCGCGCAGGTTGCAGGTCGCGACCTCGAGATCGGGAGCGAAGGTCCGATAGGACATCGGACTGTCCCACGGCATGATCCCTTCCTTGTCGTTGTCCGCACCGTCGGTGATGAAGCCGCCGCCCGACCCATCGCGGAACCATTCCATCATCTCCAGCACCTTCGAAGCGGCGATGATCTTGAAGCGCGCCTGGGTCTGGGTCTTTATGCCCATCGGGAAGAACGCCATGATCACCAGCACGGCGCCGGAGACGATCGCGATCGCGAAGGCGATCTCGATCAGGGTGAAGCCGACTTTCGATGGGGAGCGACGCATCAGAAAACCTCCGCGCTGACCAAGCCGATTTCGTAGATCGCGACGCCGTAACGGTTGCGTCCGTCGTGGGTGCGCAGGCTGAGATGCCGCGGATCCCCGGGCAGGACCGCGCCGATCGCGGTGATCTGCTGGGTAGCGTCGAGCGGATAGCCGGTGCGCGGCTGGAAGTACCACTCCATGGTGCCGGCGAGCGGATTGTCGCCCTGGTGGATCTGCACGTTGCGGTTGAAATCGAACCGCTGGATGACTTCGACGCCGCTGGCATCGTTCCTGAGCACCTCGACGCGGTTGGGCTGGACGTTGCCGACCAGGCGCACGCCATAGGTGACCGTGTCGCCCGAGGGCTCGAGGCGCGCGCGCGTACGCGCTTCCTGGTTGGCGGCATCGATGGTCGACGCCGCCTCGGCGACCTTGCCGCGACGCAGCGCCGGCAGCAGCGAGGCCACCGACATGCCGGCGAGCAGGACCGCGACGGCGATCGTGGTCATCAGCTCCATCGCCGACATCGCTGCGCGACCGGGCTGGGCGCCGCGCCGGCGCGATCCAGGGCTAGTCATTGCTCGCGCTCCAGCTGGTGATGTCGTCGGCCTTGGCTTCGGCGCTGGGATCGCCGCTGATGACGTCGCGCTTGCCGGGACCCGCCGACCAGATGCCGATGCCCGCCGTGCCGAACAGGGTGGTGGACGTATCGTAGACCGCGTCGGCGGCGTAGCTGATGCGCAGCGGCGTTCCCCACGGATCGACGATGCGCCCGCCGCGCACCAGACGCTTGGGAATGGTGGGTTGGACCATCTCGTAGAATCCGCGGTAGCCGGAACCGACGAGCACCGCGCGCAGCGGATCGCTGGCGGCCAGGTCGTTCGCCGGATCGCCATCGAGCAGGTGGTCGGCGTCGCAATCCCACATGCGGTGGGTGCGCTGTTGCCAGACGCCCCCGACCTGGATCGGCACCAGCCAGGCCTTGGTCTGGTATCCGGCCATCGCCGCGGTGATCGCCGTCACCATCGACCGGGTGGTGGTGATGCTCGCTCGGCGGCTCATCACCGTGAAGATCGGAACGCCGATGCCGACCAGCGAGGCGATGACGCCGAGCACGATCAGCAGCTCGATGAGCGTGAACCCGCGCCGCGCGCTCAGCTGCGCTTTCACTCCGACAGTGGTGGTCAACGGCATACAGGCGGTGAGCGTAGGCATGGCGGCATCATTCAGAGACCGTCTTTGGTCCCGAACCGGACACTGATTCAGGCGGTGCGCCGCTGATACGCGCGCAAGCAGGGTGACCATTGCACTTTAGGCGCGAAACTCGGGTTTTTACCCGTTATCGAGCGAGTGACATGCTGCCGGTGTGTGAGGCGCCGACTATGCGCCCGATCCGAGAGGCGTCACGCGCGGTGTGCCATTTCTCTGCCACTCACACCCGGCAGAAGATCCCCGCGACCGCGCCGCTCATCAGCGTCGCGAGCGTGGCCGCGAGCAGCGCCTTGGCGCCGAGCCCGGCGAGATCGTCGCGGCGCTCGGGCGCGAGCGCCGCCGTGCCGCCGACGAAGATCGCCACCGAGGCGATATGGGCGAAGCCGCACAGCGCGTAGCTCATGATCACCAGCGTGCGCGGGGCGATCGCGCCCGCCGCCTGCAGGTCGGCCAGGCGCAGGAAGGCCGGGACCTCGGTGGCGACGACGCGGGTGCCGAGCATCTCCGCGGCGGGAATCAGATCGGCCTGCGGCACGCCGAGCAACCAGGCCACCGGCAGGAACAGCGCACCGAGCAGACCAGTCAGCGTCGGCGGCGCGTCCATGCCGAATCTGCCGCCGGCCCACGCCAGGCTCATGTCGACCAGCGCGACCAGACCGAGCAGGGCGATCAGCCCGGCGGCGATGCCGACCGCCAACCGCACGCCATCCATCGCCCCGGCCATCACCGCGCCCATCACCGGACCGCGCGGACGCTCGTCGACCGTGACCGAGCCGAGCGTCTCGGGCACACCGGTCTCGGGCACGATCAGCTTGGCGCAGACGATCGCCGCGGGGATCGCCAGCAGGGTCGCCCCGACGAGATGGCCAGCGAGCTCGGGAAAACGATCGCCGAAGAAGCTGACGTAGAAGCCCAGCACCGTCGACGCCACCGTGGCCATGCCGCTGGTGAGCAGGACCATGAGTTCCGAGCGCGTCATCCGCGCCAGCCACGGCCGCACCACCAGCGCGGCTTCGACGCCGACGAAGATGTTCGCGGCGCTGGCGGTGGCCTCGGCGCCGCTCAGACCGAGCCCGCGCCGGAACATCCAGGCGAACGCGCGCACCACCGGCTGGATCACCCCCAGGCGATAGAGCAGCGCGGTCACCGCGGCGAAGAACACCGCGGCGACCAGGACCTGGGTGGCGAGGATGAAGCCCGGCGAATCCGCCGCGCCCGGTCCGTGCGCCAAGGGCCCGAAGACGAAGTCGGTGCCGGCCTTCGACGCCGAGAGCAGGGCGTTGACCAGCCCGTTGATCGCCAGGAACAGCGGCTTGATCCCCGGCGCATGGAACAGCGCCGCGCCGATGGCGAGCTGCAGACCGAGACCGACCGCCACCAGGCGCAGCGACGTGGCTTTGCGACGTTCCGAACACAACCATGCCACTGCCACGAACACCAGCAGTCCGAGCGCCGAGATCGCGTGCAGCATGGCTGCGGGTGTAGTGCACTGGTTCGAGATGGGAAGGGAAGGCAGGTGCGGAGTGCGGAGTGCGGAGTGGTTCGAAGCAAGCAGCCGGCGCGAGCGCTGGCGCAGGTGTGGACAGCCGTTGACAGCAGCTGGGTGGATTGATGCGCCAACGCGCATCGACTCGCTGTCGCTGGCTGGTGAAAAAACCTGGTGACTGACTGCGTCATCGGCCTGATCAGCGGCAGCGCTCCAACGCCCGTCGCGTCTCGGCGCCCCCAGCGGCTGTCAGCGGCTGTCCACGCCTGCACCTGCGGCTGCGCCTGCGTGCCTGCCTGCTCAGCTGCGATTCATGCAAGCCGAGTTCTCGTACGCCGCACGATCAGTCCCCGTGCTCCTCCCTGGATCTGCGCGCGGCGTAGATCCCCACCCATGCCGTGGTTGAGAACGCGGTGTAGATGCCGAGATCGACCAGCATCCGGCGCACCAGGTACGGCGTCGTCGCTTCGTCGAGCGCCACCGATCCGGCGAGCACCGTCCACACCGCGCCGCTGGCCAGCGGCAGCAGCGCGCGCACCAGCCAGGCCATGGCGCTGCGCGAATCGCCGAGCGAACGCTCGACCAGGCTACCGAGGAAGCCGGCGAGCAGCGAGATCAGCGGATGCCAGGCCATCAACGCGCGTCGTATTCGGCCCGCGACTTCGCCACGCACCACATGCCGACCCAGGCGGCGGTGGCGAACAGGGTGAAGAAGCCGAAATCCCAGAGCCGCGAAGCCTTCTCGACTGGCGACGGCGGCGCGAAATCGATGCCGTGCGACAACGCCACCCACAGCAGCCCGAGCGCGATCGGCAGCGCCGCGCGGCCGGCCCAGATGGCCCAGCCGCGTCGCCGTCCGAGCGCGGCTTCCAGCCAAATGCCGGCGAGCACGTCGAGCGCGACGATGAACGGGTACCAGAGCACGTCGCGAACCCTTCGCTTCAGTAGGGCAGCGCCAGCGGTGCGCCGCCCGCGCGCGCCGACTCCGCCGCCAGGTCGAGCACCGCGATGACGTCGCGCGCCGATTCCGGGGTCACCGCCAGCGGTTCGCCGAGAATCAGGTGATCGGCGACGTTGCGCCAGAACGCGTCCCAATCGCTGGCCAGGCAGGGCTGGGTCGATTCGGTGCGCTGGCCATCGCGGAACGACACCACGCGCAGGCCGTCATTGGGCTCGGCGGTG